>NZ_JALXVO010000058.1:0-25103 GCF_025151705.1 Paenibacillus sp. p3-SID1389
ATAATAATAGCCTTGGCTGCCTAATTTAAGTTTTTGACCCTGGAATACATCGTACACATTAAATTGGAAGCTTCCAAAAGTTCTATCTTGGAAAGCAGCATCATCAAAAGAGAAGCTTGCACTTCCACCATTGGTCACTTTAAGGTCAGATTCTGGCACAAATTCTTTCTCGAAAGCCCGGCCTGAAGAATCGACGAGTTCGATTAAGTATTTATGGCCAAATTCACCAATCGCATAGTCCATGTTTCTCGTCATGTTGTAATCAAATACAACGTTCACAGAAGTTGAACCAGTCAAGGTGGCTCTTACATTTTTAACAGTTAACGAGTATGGGAACAAGTCCAAGTTAGTTAAATTTGTTTTGATACTCGGAGTAGTTAACTGAAGCTCCAACGCAGCTGCGTTGACATAGCCTGTTGGTTCACCTTTAATTGGCGTCATTTTATTATCTGTGATACCTTCACCAACGACCAACTTCATATCTGAAGTCGAAATGTTCTTTGGTACTTTTGCCCAGAGTGCCACGATGCTCTTCTCTCCAGGACCCGCAGAAGTTTCAATCTGGCTAACCGTTGCCTTATACGTTTGACCCTCAGATCCTACGAAAGCACCCGCAAATTGAGACAGATCGATTTGACGATCCTCCTTATTTTGGGCTTCCAGCTCAGTGTAAACTAGATTTGATGATGTACCGCTATAAACAAGTGAACGAAGCACCCTTAATTCTTCATTACGCCCAGGAGTATCCAAACTATAGCTTGATCCGGTTGCGATGGTTGGAAGTTCTGGCAACGAACCCCCATTGACAAATTGCACCCACTCAGAAGTGCTATTTTCACCCAGCTTCTCCAATAGAGCAATTTGCAATTGGCTGAAACTCAAATAACTTGGTACCTTAGTAACCACGTAAACATCAGTTGAAGTATTTGGCCCCAATAAACCTACGCTCTGTGAGGTAATGAAGTTTGTGCCTGTAGTAAGGGTAGCACTATCAAGCTTCACTTGTCCTGACAATTCCGGAAGCAAGATTGTTTTAAATCCGGTGTTGTTAATTGTGATTTTGGCAGAAACCAGGTCGCCATCACTCCACGGCAATCTTTGAATCGAGCTAAGTGTGACCCCTAAAATGCCGTTTGGAGTCTGAATAAATTGCTTCTGGCCAATCATGTTCTGCAGAGGTTGAACCTCCGGTAAAGCAAATATCCCGGCCGGATAACTAAAGTTATCCTTCGAATCTGATGCAACAGGCAGATTCATAAAGAGCTGCGCATTTTGTGCATTCACATTCGCAGGTACGCTTACGCTTAAGTTCATGGTTTTCTCTTCAAGAGGCTCTAGTACGTAATTATCCGGAACCTGAGTGGTGATCGGAAGACGGTACCCATCCTTAGTTTGAAGCTGAAATTGATACTTAGGGATGGTTACGGTCGTTCCCGTCGTATTTCTAAAGTTAAAGCGAATCGATAAACTATGTTCATCAAAGCTTTGCAGCACCGTTACGCCGCTAACCTTAACGGCAATTTTACCGCTCCCCAAGGCAATAAACTTCTCGATGTTAGGTTGAACAGCTAAGGACTGACTTGTAGCATTCGGTAATTGCATGGTTGCAATCGGTAAGTTGAGCTTCGATGTTTCATCCTCTTGAATCAGTTGCAATTCCAAATTAGTGAGCTTAATACTCTTAGGAATTTCAGCCATCAAATTCAAGGTCTTATTGTCCTGAGGTTGAATCTTATAATCCGAGCTTGTTGGATCGGCGGACATCGGATAGCTTGCTCCGTTTGCCGTTTTAATGACAAACTTAATTTTAGGATCTTGGAACAGGTTATAACCAATGTTTTGTAAATTCAACCCTACGCTGACATAGTTATAATCACCAGAAGTAAAGGAAGCAAATTGACTCACCTTCGCCTTAACTGGTGTATCGAACATTTTTAGTGTTTTTGATTGGTTAGATGGTGTGGATATTAAATATGTAGCAGGGATTTTAAACTGCCCTTTTAAACTTTCATAATTTGCCTGATTAAAATCCCACTTAATCACTTGAAACACCAAATTGCTAATGGTGACATTCTTACCTACTTTAGCAATATAGGTCAAAGTAGTAGAAGATCCCGCAGACAGTGTTTTCTTTGACTTGTCCTTAGTCATAAGAGATGTGCTGTACGTCGTGCCACTAGTAGTTTTAACTTTGGACCAATAATCCAACAAATCTAATGTCTTATTATCGCCATTTTGAATTGTTAATGTGTAAGTAAGTATATTTTCCTCGTCAAGATTCAGAATATTAACATCAGTCAGGCGCATTGTACTTTTTGCCGTGATCTTTATAGAGTTTAAATTAGCCAAAGTATGTACAACTGTCTTCGTTGGTTGAACAGTAGTCTTCGTTGTTGCGCTTGTTGCGGCCAGGGCTCCATGAGCGCCACTAATTAACATGGTTATGCACAATATAACTGCTGTTACTGGCTTCTTACTCAACTTTTTACCTCCTCATAAAATATAGTTCTCTTAATAATAACGTTTGATTGAGAAAAATGTTTCAGTACGTTACTATATCGTCATTTCAAAGTTACTGACTACTTTTTAGAAAGTTGTTCTACAAGATTATTTTTCTCCATACAGTTTTCTGTAAGTAAAATTCTAATTATTTTCGCGAGCAACTATTATAAAACTCACCTTATAATAGAAGCAAAAAAAGAAAGAGAGCCTATTTTTAGGCTCTCTTTCGGTACAGCTTACTAATTACAACTATTATTGTACTTCGTAAACAGTAACACCAGCAACTGCATTACCAGCGTTATCTTTAATTACCTTAGCACCTTCGTTACTGTCAGAAAGGGCAATTCCAACATACGAACCAGATGTCAGTGCAATTGGGCTTGTGAATGTTACTTGAACTTGATTTGGTGCCGATTGAGTGTAAGAAATATTAGTAGCATCAGCGCCATTTACAGTTACAGTGAATACGCTGCTGTCAGCAGCAACAACAACATTTTCACTGAAGGTCAAGGTTGCAACATACTCATTTGTACCAGTTCCAGCAACTACTGTGAACTTCTTGCCATCAACTTCAACGATAACAGGCTTAATGCCATCTTTAATCGGAGATGTTGCAGTAGTATCTACTTTGAAACCAAATACATCTTGAGTATTTGCAGTTGGAGCTTGAGTATTTGTACCAGCAGTTCTCGAAATAAAGTCCGCATCCAGGGTTGCAGTACCTACTCCATACGCCAAGTCTTTGCTAACCTTGAACGTAGCAATTGTATCATTTCCATCATACTTATAACCTGCAAGGGAAACGTCATATACATCAGATGTTACAGTGGATTTAACACCAAACTCTCTTGCATCGATGTTAACCAATTTCCCATCGAATTTAACTTCAACCGTGTTCTTATCCAACGCCTTAACGTCGGTTGCACCTACTACATGAGCGGAAGTAACAGCAATTTCACCAATATAAGCATTGTTTTCGTATGCGTAGCTTCCATCTTTATCTGCAATCAGAGAAACGCGAAGCTTATTAGCTCCTCCAATGATTGCATGATCTGCAGTGTAAGGTACAGTGATTTTAACAGTTTCAGGAGTGATAAGTTCAACAGTCGAATCAGTTGGTAATGCTTTGTAAGTAGTTCCATTGTCAGTGCTGTAATTGTACTTCGCTGCAGTCAAAGCACTTCCATTACCTTCAGTAGCAACCGGTCTGCTGAAAGTTACATAGAAATATACATCACGTTTTGCACTCGTGCCAGATTGAACTTCAACCCAGAACTTTTTAGCTTCAAAAGTCGCGGTTTTGTTTACGGAGAAACCAACAGAAGTTGGCAAAATTGTGTTTGGAACATAAGCCGTATCTTGAACACCGGTAATATCAATTGTGTAGTCACCGTTGTCAAGACGACCAGCCAATGTAAATTTAACTTTTTTACCGTCAACAGTACCAGCAACAATTGGATGTCCGTTAGCATCCAAGCCTTTGCCTACAACTACTTTTCCATCCTTGTCACGGAAAGTAAAGTTAGCAGTAGCGCCAGCATTAGAAGCAACATTTTCATTAAACTCAATTGTTACTACAGAGTTACCACTTGCATTTGCCTCTTCAGAAGCACCTTTAACTTCTGGACGTTCAGCATCAGCAGTTGGGCTAACTTTAACTTCGCGTGTTGCGGAGTTATTGCTGTAGTCTGTAACGCCTTCGATAACAATGTTGTTCTCACCAAGACTCAAAGCGTTAGCTTTATCAAATTCAACTGTGATTTCATCGGAACCTTTAGTCCAGCTGATTGGCGTTTTAGAACCTTTGGAAGAAACTGTGTTGTACACTTTACCAATCGATTTTACTGGTTCATTGAATTTAATTGTAACTTTGGTGAAGTCTCCACCCGTTGCAGATACAATACTTGGAGCTTCTTTATCCTCAGCAACTGTAAACTCAGTTTCCAAAGGAACGACTTTCAGACCTGAAAAATCTTGAACATCGCTTACTACAAGTTTATGAGTTCCCAGTTCCAATTCAGTGTTAACAACTACCGTTTTGCTGTCGACGTAGTCGATAAATGCAGTAATTGCTTTACCGTCAACTTTATAGTTAGAAGATTTAACTACATCAGCACGATCAACTGGTTCAGAGAACACTACCTTGTAAGCTTTTGTACCAAGACCAACGACTTCTTTAACGCTAGGAGTCGTTACATCAACAGGAGTGAAAGTAACTTCTTGTTTGATAGTCTTGGACTTATCAGAGCTCTTAACCCCATCAACAGTCAGCTTGGTTTCCTTTTGATTTTCCAAGTTATTGCCTTCGGATTTGAACTCTTTAGCCAAAGTCAACACAACAGTTTTTCCGTCTTCAGAAAGAACTGCATCTTCAATTACTCTGTTCAATTTGTAGTTTGCTTCATTTTCAGCTGTTTCTTTATCGACTTTACCGTCGAAAACAACTTTAATTTCTTTAAGGTTGTCAGCAGAAACACTTTCCACTTTAGTTGCTTCGGTCACTGTGTATTCTACACTTGCAGTATACTCATGACCATTATGAGTAAATTTAACCTCATTTTTACCAGCTACCAATTCTTTTTCCAAAGCTACTTTTACTACTTCGCCGTTGGAAAGCGTGAACTCAACGTTCTTGCTGTCAACAACTTTGTAGGATTTAACTGTTGGAACTTGAGCAGCTTCGTAGATAGCGTATGCTGCTACAACTGCTTGGGAGCGAGTTGCTTGAGCTTGGTAGTTGATGCCGTCAGCCAGGTAACCAGCGTTAACAGCTGCTGCTACATAACCTTTAGCCCATGCGGATGCTGTGTTGTTTGCGTCAGCAGGAACTTCCAGTTTCAGAGCAGTTACCAGAACTTTAGCCAGTTCTTGTACAGTTACTGCGCCGTTCGGATCGAACAGTTTCTTAACTGCGTCTTTACCATTGAGGATGCCAGCTTGTGTAGCAGCTTCAATGTAAGGACGGCCCCAGTGGTTCGCATAGTTCTTATCGTTGTAAGAAGTAGCGTCAACTGGTTCCAGGCTCAGGGAGTTAACGATGATTTTCGCGAGTTCAGCGCGAGTCAACGTTCTTTCCAAGTGGGACAGGCCGTCTGGGAAGCCAGATACGATACCTGCTTCTTTCAGAGCGTTAAATTGTTGCTCTGGAGTCAGTTTGGCATCAGCACCGAATGCTACGGAAGCAAACATGGAGAATGCCATTGCTGTAGACAAAGCTACGGACAAAATTTTCTTCATAACCTTTTTTTCTCCTCCTTGATTAACTATCACATGAGAATTTTCTTTAAATGAATAGCTCGTGTTACTCATTAGCCATTGCACCCCCTTTCCAGAGCTTGAGCAGGTTTCCTATAAATTAGGTCTGCAGCAGAACTGCAGAAACTTGTAAACGAGAATGAATAGAATGTAGAAATAGACTAGTTTCCTAATCCTACCTAAACATTATACAATGGGTCCCCAGAGCCGTAAAGCTAATTTTTCTAATAGATAGACAAGTTTCCCTATGAGGGAGACCTTGCCATGTCTAAAACAGTCGCCATTGCCAATGCTCTACATCTTAAACGCAGCAGGTTTCAAAAAGTTGCGGGGGATTTAAAAAAAATTGCGAGATTGTAACTTTTTCTAAGATTCCCCTGTGTTACGCCTTTTTTACTCCCTTACCGCCTGACGGAAATTAGTATATCATGCCGAAATATGTCAGTCATTAAGCAACTTTTCCCATTTTCGCGCTATCTCCATTGTATGTGAGCGCACGACAAATAAGACGTCCAATTTTGGACGCCTTATGGGCAAATCTCGTACCCAAGCGGCCGCAAGTTACCTTACTCTCATGGCCAATTGGATAATACGAGCCCGCATTTGCGGATCGGTATTCAGTTTCTCATACATCTCGTCGATGGCTTTTTTGTTATCTTTGTATGTCTTCTCATGCTTCATCGTGTTATGAGACCATTCAATCAGTTCGTTTTCGGCTGCACGCAGCTCGGTGAATGCGTCATGGAAGCCCGTCTCAATCACAAGACTCTCCATAACTTCCTGGGTTACTTCTTGAAGCTTAGCCGTTTCTTCAATGCGCTTCTCCAATACTTTGGATCTATCCTCAAATTTGCGCTTAGCTTTGGAATAACCCAACTGCGGTTTCGATAGGATCGGTTTCATCTGTTCAAGTTCACCCTTTTGCATATTGTCTATTACTCTGCTTATTTTAACGTAAAGCTCTGGAAAACACAAAAAGATGTAATTGGAAATAAAGAGACGGCCTTGGTTAACCTTGGCCGCCTCCAGTCATTGAACGCCTATTAGCTTAGGTTTTTAGGGAAGATAGACGAGCTTTTCTTCAGAAGTTCAACCGCAACTTTCCCTGCCTCAGCTCTCGTCATGTTGTTTTTTGGATTGAAATTGACGGATGCTTTCTTGCTGCCTGCCGTCGTAACACTTTGTCCATCCATGATTTTCGCTTTGTAAACAGCTTGCACGGCTGGACGTGCATAAGGATCAATTCTTCCCGAATCCAGGAATTGCTTAGCCAACGTTGCATTCAACTTACTATCATTAGCCGGAAGCTTCAGTTTGAGTGCACGAGCAATCATCATGGCTGCCTGTTCTCTCGTGATCGGTTCCTCAACCCCAAAGTATCCTTCAGTAATACCTGTAATGATCCCTGCACGGGAGGCCGTTTCAATATACTTGAACTCCCAGGTATCTGTTTTGGCATTTGGTACAACGTCAAAATAAGTTTGAACTTTATTGTCATAATTCAATGGGATATTAAGGCCTTTGACCAGCAATGTAGCAAATTCCCCGCGAGTCGTCAGATCATCGGCTCCGAACGTATTCGGCTGCAGATTTGCCATAATTCCCTTCGAATACAGAGCATTCAGCATATTCCGTGCCCATGGATGGTTCGTGATATCGCTGAATCCACGGCTTTGCTTCATGACAACATAGTAGCCAAAATCATCAAAAGGCACGGTAATGGTATTATTCTTCGTATCGACAGTCCCGCCGATATTCTCCCATTCCGAATTTTCGGTGAATCGGAATACCGTTACCGTAGTTCCTGCCTCATCCACGACGCTCTTGTTGAAGGCTAGCTTCAACGTGCCGCGTTGGGAAGGTACAAGCTTTCTTTCTGGTTCTCGAAGCAAAAGATCCCGGAAGTTTTGGGAATCGGAGTACTGCGGCAAAATCGAATATGGCGGCAAACCATTTGTCGCCGGCTTATACGAATCTCCGCTTCCATACTCGCCATAACCACCGTTAATCCAGTAAACATCAGAAACTCTAGTAAAATTGCTTGTTTTGGCCGTTGAGTTGAACAACTCGGACAAGTCCTCTGGCAAAGTCAGCGTTGCTAAGCCATTTGGTGTTCTTTCGTCCTTATCAATGTTAAAGAAGTTTCCGTAATCGTTCCGGCGCTCCAAGATCCCGTTCTTAGGATCTGCAATCCCAAATAACAACTTATTGTCCGGATAAAATTTAGTTACGCTACCCTCAGGTACATTTGCTGTTTTTAATACGGTACCTTTAGGGAAAGTTAACTCCAGCGCTTTATTAAACGCTGAATACTTCGTGGCCGGTTTCTCCGTCATATACTGCGAATCCACAGCAACAGCACTCGTATAATAAACCTCTATAGTGTCATTAAGCGTTTCGGTTCCACGTATAATTTGAATTTTGATCTTGGTCGTCTTATCCGGTTTGAGCCCTACAAAATCATAGATAAATCTTGCCGGTGCATTTTCAGGCAGGTCCGTACGACGAATGGCTTCCCCTTTATCAATAATGACTCGGGTTGCACCTTCAGCCTCAATATCGAACCGAACAAAGTTCTTGTTAACGATGATCTGATCGCCTACCGTCGGAACCGGAGATAGAATCCGATATGGTGCCAATACGCGAGAAATCTCCAGTCTTTGCAAAGTCCGGGCTCCCGTAGAATTGATAAGCTCCAGATTATATACCTGACTTCCCAGCGAATCCAGTGCAATATCCTTAATTCTCAATACAAACTTGCCGTTAAATACAGCCATATCATAACCAACGTCCGGTTTACCGCTCCGAACAATGGTTCCTGTAAGAATTTGTGTGCTTGTCATCGCCGTTGAAGTCAGATCCGCAGTAGGTGCATCTGTTTGGGAATTAAAGACGCTCTCGGAGCCCCGCATTAAGTTAATAATTTTGGCTCCTGCCCCTTGAATGATCAGATCATAATTCTTGGCGCTAGTTTCATAAATCTCTCCAACCAACTTAAACTCAGGCGAGCCCGCAAGGATTTGGGTCAGCTGTGTGTTAGCTCCGCTCGTATCATTCAGATCCAGACCTGTAAACGTTACTGCTGGATCAAAAATCTTCGGACGGAAAACAGTAATGTTCGAGACATTTGTATCCAGAATGTACAGTCTCAACTCTTTAACAACCGTTCTGGAATTCCCCTTACCATCCATGGATACCCCGCTGAATTTAATACGGTTCTCACCATAATATAAGGGGCCGTTAACATCGATCGGCAGTTGAATCGAGAAAGTAGGCGCAGCCGTCGTTGGATTAAAGGCAATAGGAGGCGTCAACTTATCATTAGAAACCCCATTCACAAAAAACTGTGGATTTGACAGGTTTTCAAAGTCGCGGTACTCCCCATTAATATCTACGTAAAGGTTCGCTTTACTTGAATCTACCGAAATCGTTTGACCATCATACAAGCCTTCAACATAGATGTAGTTTTTCGTTGCATACGTAATAGTAGCAATTTTGGATGCACTGGAGGTACCAATGCTAAATTTCACTTGTTGTGTACCGCTGGAAAATCCTGTGACTTGGAAAACATGCTGTGTTGCTGTTCCCGTAGTTACAGGAGTAATTGTCGGTCCAGTAGTCCCTCTTGGCAAGTAGACTGCTTTAAGATCACTGCTGTTAAACGCTTGGTCTGCCGTAACCAAAATGTAAAAATTATCTTTATCGGCTTGAGTACCATCCAGATCTGGAAGATCATTGATGTTGGCTGGCGGAGTTGAACTGTCCTTCATATATTTCAATCCGGTAACACCAATCTCGCCTGGAAGGTATTTAAAGTTGATATTCAGAGACGCCGAATAAGTTCCATCATATTGAACACTAAGATTAAATTTTTGGTCCCCACTTCCAAAGGTGAATGGCACACTAACTTCAACTAATCTGTATGCACGGGATACACCGTCTGGTGCAGGAATTTCCGTTTCTGTGGCAGTAAATGCCGTGAACGGCGGATTTGTCGTGTTGAAGAAATCCGTCAGTGTCACATTGCCTTTTCCAGCACCTTGCGATGCACCAAAGGCATTACCAGTATCATTTAATAACATCGAGAACTTGAGTGTTCCAGACACAGGCAGTGCCGGTGTTGTGGCTTCTGTGATGGTTGCCACTTTATTGTTCACATCATATTCAGCACCGTTATACTGGACGGCAATCGTATCGAACGGTTTATTTTTATCAAAGTAATAAACGGAGCGCTCAATTGTAACAGAATCCGCGCCGCTTTTAACAGTAATCGTGATTTTGTTAAGGCCCGGTTTCAAATTTAGGGCCGGCGAAAAGAATTTGCCCGTTTGTGTTAATGTAGTGACTAAACCCGTGCCCCCATTCACACTAACGGTTACTTCCGTCGCGTTCTTCACTTCACCGGAGATCGAGACGTTTTCTTTATCTGCAACAACCTCCGAACCCTCGTTTAAGTAAATGGTTCCATAACTGGATCCTAACAATTTCAAATCTTGTACGTAAGGAACTTGATCAAATAAAGCATAGAAAGTAGATTCGCGTGTTATCCCATTTTGGGAACCCGACAACGTGATCCGGTTAAACCCCGGGAATAACGGCAAGTTGGTAACTTTAAATTTATCCTGAAAAGAGGACGAAGTATCTCGAGAGATATTCCCGTTCTTAAATTGGGAGCTATCTGTCTCCCAGACCCCCTCACCCGTAGCCTGATTTGTAACTTTAAAGGTCAAACGTTCAACTTTAACCTTTAGGGAGTCCTCAGTAACCTGAGAATAAGTACCGGTAAAAGTCATCGTAGGAAGCGTTGTTGTATACATTCGGCTATCCCGAGCGACTTGGTCTGGACCGGGAGTGAGTGTTAACGTAGTCGTATTTCTCAGAGTTAAGTCATCCGGAATAAAATAGTTGCCCTGAGCAGCATTGGCCGTAGGAACGAACCCCGATGGCAACAATGTGATGATCAATGCTGTAAGCATCAACCATATGAAGGGCTTCTTCAAGCGTTGCATGGATAAATCTCTCCTTTGTTATGTAGTGTGTGTTGATGTCCCCGTCAAAGTTCTGCAGGGACTGCCCATAAGCGTCACTTACATATGTTATCGGTCGAAAGTTGGAAGAATTTTAGGAAAACTTGAAAGAGAATCCAACGAAAATCCTGGGGCACAAAAAGATGCCGTTTCGGCGTGGCTTGCTCCGGCATAGATCGCTCTTAGATTATCCCGTTCGCTCAGTCTGCCTTTCAGGAATAGTAACCTTCCTCCTCAGCGCACTGCCTCGGCAACCCTCATCCGTCTCGCTAACGGACCGTAATGACCTTATTCGTCGATTTCCCACTCATTTCCCGTCCTAACGGACTACAGAGACCTTATTGAGCTCATTCTGACGTAAAACTTCCGAAGCAGCACGAAATAAGGTCTCCACGGTCCGTTAGAATCCAATTGGCAGCAATCAAGCGCAATTAACGGCTCTGGAGTCCGCTAGATCAGGGGGACTATAAGAGGTGCAGAGCGGTTGAAAGTGCTTCGGGCCGAACAGGGAGGGTACCCGGCTGAATCAAGCACAAAAAAACAACCCCTGCGGCTCATCACCGCCAAGGGTTGTCCTAGTACAAGTAAAGAAATGCATAATTGCCCTGCATTTAGGAATGCTATTATTTCGTACCGCGCTCCTCCGACACCTTCATGCGAAGGCGGGCGAGGAAGTCGAGCACGGGGCGCTTCGTCTTGCCGATCAGGCCGATGACCTCGGCACCGATTTGCAGGAAGAAGACCATCACGCAGATGACGACAAACGTCACCCAGTTTGCATTGTACATTGCGGCCGACGATTGGATCACGGCCAGCACACCGAAGAAAGCGGCGATGCCGTAAATGATCAGCACCGTCTGGCGGTGGCTGAATCCGAGCTCGCGCAGGCAATGGTGCAAGTGCCCCTTGTCCGGCGAGAAGATCGGCTTCTTCTGCATCCAGCGGCGCACGATGGCGAACATCGTGTCCGAGAGCGGCACGCCGATCAGGATCAGCGGCGTCAGGAACGACACAATCGCAATCTGCTTAAAGCCGAGCAGCGACAACAGCGCTAAGCTAAAGCCCAGGAACAGGGCGCCCGAGTCGCCCATGAAGATTTTGGCCGGGTGGAAGTTAAAGTACAGAAATCCGATAATGCTGCCGAGAAGCAGCAAGCAGAGCAGCGCCACCATCACATTGCCCATCAGGAACGCCATAACCGCAATCGTCCCGATCGCGATGGCAGAGACCCCTGCAGCCAATCCGTCCAATCCGTCAATCAGGTTAATGGCATTCGTCACGCCAACGATCCACAGAATGGTGAACGGAATGGCCACCCACGTCTCCACTGCAGCATACGTGTGAAACGGAATATTCGCAAATTCAATCCGGATATCGAACACGAACACGACCACGCAGGCCGTCGCAATTTGAATCAGAAATTTCAGTTTCGCCGGCAAATCGAAGCGATCGTCCAAAGCGCCCAGCAATACGGTAATCGTTCCGCCTACCAGGAAAGCTTTGATGAAGTTCACTTCGCGTACCGTGAATACGTCAGGTAAGAATGGAAGAAGCAGAAAAAACGCGATGACAAAAGATAAAAATATCCCTAAACCACCGAGTCTCGGCATAATTCGTGTATGCACTTTGCGCGCATTGGGCACATCCACGGCGCCGACCTTAACAGCGAATTTCTTTACGAGCGGCGTTAGGCCCAAAGCCAAGCCAAGTGAAACGATAAACCCGATGATATAGATCATCAACATTCAATTTCGACCTCCAATTGTTCTGCACCGGAATGATTATACTCCGATTAAGGAGAAACACCAACCCCGCATTTGCGCAAAAAATCACAGTAATTCATGGAAATCGAGACTTTTAGCCCATTTTCGTAAGGTTTTCTTTCTCCCGCAGCACGCGTACGGCGAATTTCGGCAGCGCCAGCATTCTGCGGAAGCGGGTAGGTTCCTTCAACAACCGGTACAGCCATTCCAGCCGAAGCTTCCGGAAGGCCATCGGAGCTCGTTTGGTTCGCCCGGAAATCACGTCGAAGCTGCCGCCGACGCCCATCATGACAGGGACGCGCAGGACGTCTTTGTATTTGGCGATCCAAGGCTCCTGCGTGTCTGCCCCCCGTGCAACAAACAGCAGATCAGGCGCGGCTTTGACGATTTCATCGATCACTTCTTGGTCTTGATTCGGACCGAAGTAGCCGTCGCGATATCCCACGATCGTCGTCCCGGGATATTGCAAGGCCAATCGGCGAGCCGTTTCCTTCACGACGTCCGGCGCTGCACCAAGCAGGTACACCTTCCAGCTGCGGCGTTCCCCTTGCTTCATCAATTCGTGCAGCAGCTCGTACCCCGGCACGCGTTCTGTCACCGGATCACCGCCTTTTTGCGCGGCCCAGACCAGGCCCGTTCCGTCCGGCACAATCAATTCGGCGGTTCTCATCATCGCTTTATATTCCGGATTCTCAATCGCCGCCATCATCATGATCGGATTGGCCGTAATCACATGATGCGGCGTCTTGGCGGTGACCACATCCGTCAAATAGGCGACTGTCTCCTTCATCCCCCATTTGCAGACGGGAACGCCAAAGACCGAAACCGTCGGGATACCTTCCTTGATCATCGTCATCACCTGTTCACCCATCACTTTCGTAAAAATTCAACGATCCGCCACGCGGGCACCCTTGCTTCCCGCTTCAGTTCCGCGATTTGCGCGGCGTGGGTCTTGCGCCACGTCCCGGCTTCCTGCAGGAGGCGCTCCCCTTCCGCGGCCAAGATCCGCGGATCCAGCTCCTCCGCGGTCCCGACCGGGACGCTTCCGATGCGACCTAAGAAATGGTCGATCTTCGGGTCATACGAGACGCCGAGCAGCGGTACGTTCTGCGAGGCGGCGTAGATCAAGCTGTGCAGCCGCATGCCGATCAGCAGGCTGCACTGGCTGACCTCCCGCAGCATATCCTGCGGGTGCTCCGCCTCTGGCGCGATGCTCACGGTGCAGCCGCGTTCCGCCACATTTCCCAGCCGTTCCATCACGAAACGTGAAGCTTCGTCGTCGCCAGGGAAATGGAAGGGCAGGAAGCGGATATGCACCGGCTTGCGGCGGCAGAGCAGCGAGAGCCCCTCGGCCAGCTGCGTGAGATCGGTTCGCGATGGGTTCCAGAAGCGAACCGATACGCCAACGACCGGCAGCTCGGAAGCGGACTCGCCTTCCTCGCGGTGCCCTTCCGAGGAGCGATCCGCAGGCTCCCGAAGCGTCAGCCCCATCACGGGGTCGGGCACGACCTGGATGGCGTCCTTACCGCGCAGCCCCATGTCCCGGAGCAGGCTGGCCGATTCCGCATCGCGCACGGAAATATAGTCGCAGCGCCGGAACACCGAAGCGATCAAAGGCCGGAACAGCTTGCGGTTCACTGGTCCGATGCCCTGAGCATACACGAAGGTCGGCTTGCCGAGCCATTGCGCCAGCTTGATGATACCCAGATAATACGGAATCGACTTAATCCCCGTCGCATCCTGCAGCAAGCTGCCGCCTCCGCTGATCAATCCGTCGCTGCTCTTTATAGCCTTCCTTACCTCTCCGAGTTTCATCCGGTGTACAGCTTCCACACCATACGTGCGGCTTGTCCACTCCGGATCGATGGACAGCACAACCGGCTTGATGTCCACGCCCGAGGTAAGTCCTTCTTCTTCCAACGCGGTCAGGATGGATTGAAGCACCGCTTCATCCCCGCTGTTGCGAAACCCGTAATACCCCGACAGAACTATGGTTTTAGTAGTCGTGGCGACCATTTATCCCAGCACCTTTCAATGATTTGCCAAACCAGAACGGCAATCAAACCAATCACAAGACCAAGTCCGAGACCCAGAACATCGCGGATCAACGAAAGCACGGCCGGCGTGTGAATATGTGCGAACGTGTCGACCATCGACAATTGGCCCATCACCGCGATAATCATCGCGAACATCGCCCAGCGATAGCGAAACGCGGCAAACAGACCAACGATAAAGAGCGGATGCGCCAGCAAAAATTCTTTGTTCCGCGGCCGAACACCAAAGGTGTTCTCCAGGAAAGAACGGAAAGCCGCTTCACCCGGAAGCAACGTTCCAGAATTCCCAGTACGGGACAGGTAGTACAGCGCCGCCACTCCAAGTACAGCAGCAACGACTACCCAAAGCACCGTAATCCGCATGCTAAGCCATTTGCGCAATTCCTCCCAAACCGAGTTCCCCCGATATAAGAAGACATATACGGCGATCAGCAGGATTGGCGCCAAATGCAGCAGGCTGACGCCACGGAATTGATTCAGCACCAGGCTGTACGTAATGTTGTTCAAGAGCGCGATCACGAACGGTACAGCGAATAGGGACAGCAACGATGTTTTGATATACAACACAATCGTATGGGTCAGCCGCCGTCCGCCCGAGAGATTCGGATGCTTCTCTTGAAGCTCCTGCACCTTGCGGATCGCCAATACCATCGCAATTGTCGGCGCGCTGATGGCTACGAACAGAGCCAAGGCTTGCTCAAGCAAGACCGGATTCAGCACGTACAGTCCAGCCGAACCTACCAGGCCGAGCACAAAAGCTGCCAGTGTAAGCGACGGCAGGAAGCAGGAAATCAGCAACGCTACAAACGCTACGCCTCCAAGGACAACCAGCGCTTTCAGGTATCTCTGCCAGCTAGCGTCGTGAATCGTGAAAGCCTCAGCTTGTCCCAGCTCAAATCCGTTGTTTTCGATCCGCTTCATTGCATTCCCCGGAGCTTGCAGCGAACCAATCAGATTATCGATGGGATTCGTAATCGACGCTTTCGCCACGTCCTTGGAAGCAGAAGCGTTGAGATAAACCATCCGGATGTTCCGGTCTTTGGTCGCCAGAACGAACCGGTCGGCCAGCGTCATCTTATCCTGGGAAGCCTCCGCATCCGACAAGGAATGCAGGCGCACCACGTTATAATCGATCAGGTAAGCCAGTTTGTTAAAGCCTTTTTGCGGAGCCTTCAAATTTTCGATGGCCGCGATGCCGATGTTGTATTTTTTCAGCAAATCCGCAAAGCCCTGCAAACTATGCTTCGTCTGATCCTCGTTAAAGCCTTTCACCGCTTCGCCGTCGAACAGAATGCGATTTACCCCGTTTTCAGCGAAAAAGGCCAGCAGTTGATCCATCTCTTCCTGATCATAAGGGATATTGTCCGAAAGCCGCGGCAAAATCGTAAAGCCTTTCTCCCGCAGCATGTTAAACGCAATCGGATCTAGCGGCATCGGCTTCATCATCGCTTCTTCCATGCCCATACCGATAGCGAGCCCGCCATGATCTTGATACTGCCAGTTTGCCACCGGCACGTCCAGCTGGCGGAATGCCGCTTCGATCATCGGCTTCAACTGCGCTTCGTTCTCCGCACTTGTAAACGCCAGGTAGGTGTAATTGCCGCTATTCGTCACGACGGCACCGTTCAGCTTCGCAACTTCCAGCGAACTAAATACCATAATCCGGCGCGCTTTTACCAATTCGTCCAGCGTGCTTTCAAACATCGCCATGGTGCCCACGCCAGCTTCTTTCAGACGGTCCAGCTGCTCATCCATATACGCCTGGGGATTCGCCTGATACGATGCGATATCCAACAATCCTCGATAATTAAAGACGAACTCCACTTTGTTTGCGGAGGATTCCGTTTGAACCCGCTGCGCGATCACCGGCACAGAAGCCAGGATTCCGACAATCACCAAAACCCACAACAATTTTCGGGAAGCGTTATTCCACCGCTGCCAACTTCGAATCACTAAGGTACCTCCTCAAAAATGCATGAATCCACATCTGTTATTTGTTTCCCCAACCTGCTTGCCGATTATTGATCGACGCGGGCAAGAACGTCTTCTTGAATCCGGTTCAGACGCGACTTGGCATCTTCCGCAGATGTGCCGCAAACGCCAAAATAGAATTTGATCTTCGGTTCCGTACCCGAAGGGCGCAGACAGAACCACGAACCGTCATCCAGCAAAAACTTCAGCACGTTCTCCTTCGGCAATCCGTCCAGGCCATGCGAGTAATCGAGTACTTCGGATACACGCACGCCCCCAACTTCCTGCGGCGGGTTGCTGCGGAAGGCTTCCATCAACGCCCCGATTTGGGCCAGGCCGTCCTTGCCTTTTAACGTACGGGAAGCTAACGTTTCGCGGTAATAGCCGAACTGTTGGTACAGCTCCTCCAACACGTCGATCAAGGTCTTTCCTTGGCGTTTGTAATACGCTGCCGCTTCGCAGATCAACATCGAGGCTACGACGGCATCCTTATCGCGCGCATAGTTGCCTGCCAGATATCCGTAGCTTTCCTCATAACCGAACAAATAAGTATACTCGCCGGAAGCTTCAAATTCGTTCATCTTCTCACCGATATATTTGAAGCCGGTCAGCGTGTTAAACACCACAGCCCCATAGTGGCGGGCAATCGCAGCGCCAAATTCGCTGGTTACAATCGTCTTGACAACCGCGCCGTTGTTCGGAAGCTTTCCTCTTTCCTTCATTTGACTCAATACATAATGAACGAGCAAGGAGCCCGATTGGTTACCGGTAAGAATTTCATATTCTCCGTCCCGCGTGCGCACAACGGCCCCCATCCGGTCCGCATCAGGATCTGTACCGATCAAGATATCCGCGCCCACTTGCTTGCCGAGCTCGATAGCCATCGTGAACGCTTCCCGTTCTTCTGGGTTCGGGGACTTCACCGTTGGAAAATCACCATCCGGCATTTCCTGTTCCTTCACAATATGCACTTGGGTAAAACCAAGCTTCTCCAAAGCACGGCGAACCGGAAGGTTCCCTGTCCCATGCAGCGGCGTAAAGACAACCACCAGATCTTTAGCTGCTCCGGAAGTCATGAGCTCGCGATTGACACTGGTGTTCGCTACCGTATCCGCAAAGGCTTCATCCTCATCGGCACCCAGCCATACGAGCAATCCCTTCGCTTCCGCCTCTTCGCGGCTTAACCGTTTGACTTGGGCGAAAGAAGCCACTTTCTGAATCCGAGCAATAACCTGCTCCGCTTCATGCGGAACGAGCTGGCCGCCCGTCGAGTTATATACTTTATAGCCGTTGTACTCCGGCGGATTATGACTTGCTGTGATGACGATACCCCCGGTGGCCTTCTGAGCGCGTACAGAGTAGGAGAGCTGCGGCGTTGGGCGCAACGATGGGAACAGCTTGGCTACGATGCCGTTGCCGGCCAGCACCAAAGCAGCTTCCAACGCAAACTCCGGCGAGAAGTGACGGCAATCATGCGCAATGACGACCGAAGGTGCCCCGGCTTGGCCCGCATGCGCTTCCAGAATATATTCGGCAAACCCTTGCGAAGCACGGGCTACCGTATAACGGTTCATGCGGTTGCTCCCCGCGCCGATCACGCCGCGCAACCCGCCTGTCCCAAACTCCAGGTCGCGATAGAAACGGTCCTCGAGTTCGGCTGGGTTATTTTCCAAATCACGCAATTCCTGTTTGGTTGCTTCATCAATCGTTGGGTCCTGCAGCCAGCTCGCCAGCTTCTCACGGACGGCATTACTGATTTCAGTCATGATAGGTTCTCCTCCTTAGTGATTACGATTACGCCCGATTAAGACAAGGCGAACATGATGTCTCCCTCGGCAACAATTTTATCGTCCACTTTCGCAATGGCATGGCCTTTACCGATGGAGCCCTTCATCCGGGTCACTTCGACCTCCAAGCGCAGCGTATCTCCCGGGACCACTTGCCCGCGGAAGCGGAATCCATCCAGTCCAGCCAAGAAGCCGATCTTGCCGCGGTTCTCCTCAACGTTAAGGATCGCAACAGCTCCGACCTGCGCCAGCGCCTCTGTAATCAACACGCCAGGCATTACAGGGTATCCCGGAAAATGTCCGGTAAAGAACGGCTCGTTAATCGTCACATTCTTGATCCCAACGGCGCGCTTGCCTTCCTCCAGCTCAATAATGCGGTCCACCAGCAAAAACGGAGGACGGTGCGGCAGAATTTCCTGAATTTGGTTCGTGTTTAACATATGTAAGTCTCCTTTCGGTTTGTGGCATGAGTCTCGATTGGATGCGTCCCAACTTGAATAAAAATGCGGGGATCCGTTCAAACTGTAGATATCCTTCGCCTCTGCAGAAGCGAAGGTTAAGATAAGGGGCTTATCCGCAAACGACCTCCCGGTCGATTACGGATAAAGCCCTTTTGACGTTTTTCCTCACCTAAGTCCCCCATCATTATACATTTTTCGCCTACAAAAAGAAAACTCCCGTCAGCCGAGAGTTTGTGGACATTTTTGTTATTTTTGCTCAGTTTCTACTATATAATAGCGGCCATCTGGATGCCCTTTATGGAGCAAAGACCAGATCAAATACATGCTTCCAAGTTGCCCAGTGCCATATATCGGACATCTCTTGTTTGCCGAACACAACATACCCAACGACCATACCTGCCGCCAGAGCCGCAACAAGAACGAGCAACACGAGCACGATCTTCAGGATGACGATCCAGGCCGGCCGTTTGCTCACCGGTTGACTGTCTTCACTCATGAAGCATCCCACCTATCCGCGCAAGTTGTTGGCTAGACCCATCATCGTTTCACCCGAGGTTAGCGCGCGAGCTGTCAATTGGTAGGCGCGCTGCACCTGAAGCATTTCCGCCATCGCTTCCGTCATATCAACGTTAGAGGCTTCCAGCGCCCCTTGGCGCAAGCTGGCCCGTTGTCCCGTCGGCAGGGTGAGGTTGTCCACCATCACGTCGGCAGGGGTAACACCATTGGCCAGGATAAAGAGGTTCCCGTCCTTCTGAACGAGTGACTCCGGCTTCTCAGCCTTCAACAAGGCGATTCGTCCCACTTCCGTTGTGCCTTCCCCATTGGTGGCCAGGATATTCCCGTCAGCGTCAATGCTCAGCTTGGCATCGGATGGGAACGTGATCGGATCCCCTTCAGCGTTTAAGACCACATATCCTTGTTGATTCACCAAGAAAGCCGACTCTGCATCATCCGGGTCCGGCTGAATTTGAAAATCCCCGCCCCGAGTATAGGCGACATCCCCTTCCGGCGACCATACGCTAAACATCGCATTGCCTTGAATGGCCAAATCCGTCATATTGCCAGTCTCTTGAATCGAACCCTGAGCATAATTGACAGTGACCTGCGACATTCTGGAGCCAAAACCAAGGGTGAATCCGGACGGTGTAGCCCGGCCCGGCAGATTCAGATCGGAAGTCTGGTTCTGCACCCGGGTCAGCGTGTCTTCAAAGTTGGCTTCTTTTCGTTTATACCCTACTGTGTTCGCATTGGCGATATTATCGGCCAGCAAGTCCAAACGCTGTTGAATGCCGCTCATCGATACCATCGCGCTGATGACGGTGTTATTCATGCCGCACCTCCTGTATTAAGCAAAAGCAACCGCACATTGATCACTGTAATTTGCTGTACGTTATTGTACTTTGCCAATTTCATTAACCGCTTTATCCAAGCTTCGATCATAATATTGAATGATTTTTTGGTTGGATTCATAAGCTCGTTGGGCGGCCAGCAAATCCACCATAGATTGGGCGGTATCAACGTTAGATACCTCAAGATAGCCTTGGCGTATCACAGCCCCATCCGCTCCAGGCACCAGCTCACGTACTCCCGCCGCCTCTTCATCCGCCACCCGGAAGACGCCGTTGCCTTCACGGAGAAGCTGGTAAGGCTGTTCCACCACTGTAATTCCCAAGGCACCCAGATTCACCAGGGCACCGGTGTTATCCACTGCCGTTAAATTTCCGGCTTCATCGCTGGACAACGTGTCCAAGGACAAGCCTGCATTCAGGATGATCGGATTGCCGTCAGTGTCCAGCACCCGATAACCGGTGGACGTTCTCAGCTCTCCCGCCGCATTCACCGTAAAGCTGCCGTCCCGGGTATATCGTACATTCCCCTCGTTATCCGCAACGGCGAAAAAGGCCTGCGGCTGATAGATCACTTCGCCGTCCTCTGTGACGAATTTACCGGAAGCGTCAAACGCATAAGGCTCACCCGTTGCCGGGTCATTCAAGCTAAGCTGCGAGATCAAGGCAAAATCGGTATTCTTTCCGGTTTCCTTCAAATCCCCTTGTGTAAACGCCGGCAGGCTCTCTTCCGCAAACACCCCGGTTACCAGCTTCCCGATTTGCTTGTTGTTCCCGGACTGCTTGTCCCCCATCAAGGAAATCAGCATTTCGGGAAAAGAGCGCGCTACGGTATTCACCGATTTGTAGCCCGGTGTGTTGAGATTGGCGATATTCTGCGTAACTGTATCATGCCGCCGTTGTTCGGCGATCATGCCGGATGCTGCGGTATAGAGACCTCTTAGCATGACTTACCTCCAGACGCTATGTATTCTAAATGCCCTATTGTTCCGGGCAATTCATTCCTTCTTTATTTTATCGGACGATTAGAACTTTCTTCTTAGCACCTTGTCCAAATTATCGAGCATAATCCCCGTACCCTTTACCACACAGTGCATCGGATCTTCCGCAATAAGCACCGGTACGTGAAGCTCTTCGGCAAGCAGCTCGTCCAACCCGTTCAGCAGAGCGCCTCCTCCGGTCAAAATCACGCCGCGGTCAATGATGTCGGCGGACAATTCCGGCGGAGTGCGCTCCAGCACCGATTTGGCGGTGGCAACAATGGAGGATACCGGATCAGCCAGGGCCTCCTGGATTTCTTTCGCCGTGATCGTCACGGTCAGCGGCAGTCCGGACACCATGTCCCGTCCGCGGATATCCATCTCCGCCTGCCGTCCGTTCGGGTGCACCGTTCCGATTCCAATTTTGATATCCTCTGCTGTCCGTTCCCCGATCAGCAGCTTGTACTTCGTTTTAATATATTTAATGATGGCAGCATCAAACTTGTCCCCAGCGACTTTAAGTGACGAGGCCGTGACGATGTCTCCCATGGAGAGCACCGCCACATCCGTCGTCCCGCCGCCGATATCGACAACCATGTTGCCGCTCGGTTCGAAAATATCCATGCCGGCCCCGATGGCGGCCGCTTTAGGTTCTTCTTCTAAATACACTTCTTTGGCGCCGCTGTGTTCGGCGGCTTCGCGAATCGATTTCTGCTCGACCGACGTAATGTTCGTCGGCGCGCAGATCAGAATTCTCGGATGGCTGTACCAGCTTCGCCCGCCCACCCGGTCAATAAAATACTTCAACATCGTTTCCGTAATTTCAAAATCGGCAATGACTCCGTCCTTCAAGGGACGAATTGCAGTGATATTTCCAGGCGTACGACCTACCATCCGTCTAGCTTCCTCACCGACGGCCAGTACCCGTTTCCCGTCGCTGTCAATGGCGACAACGGAAGGTTCGTCAAGTACGACTCCCTTCCCCTTGATATGAATTAGCACATTGGCCGTGCCTAAATCAATCCCAATATCCTTGCCCATCATTCGATCCCCCAAAGCGTATTTTTGTAAATCACGGAAAGGACGTAGCGGTCCTACCTCATGTGATATGGCAGAAGCGTCCCGCTGACTAGGTGTTGTTTATCGACAAAAGTCGAAGAATATCGCGAAATTTCGGGATAAATGGATGAAAATCCACATCATCTTATACCATATTTAAAAATACCATACTTTAGGGGATTGATTCAATGATTATCGTTCGATGAGTGAACTAAATAAATTCATTACTCATTAATTAACGGAGCTAATCACCTCACGTTTGGATTGACCTTTTTTCTTATACTTGATCTTCGTTGCTTCACCGCCGCGCAAGTGTCTAATCGATTTGTGATATTCGAGAATGTGCTTCACCTGATCCGCTAAATCCGGATTAATCTCCGGCAAACGTTCGGTTAAATCCTTGTGCACCGTGCTTTTCGAAACGCCGAATTCCTTGGCGATCGTCCGAACTGTGTGCCGTGTCTCCACGATGCACCGTCCAATCTTTATCGTCCGTTCCTTGATGTAATCGTGCACGCTCCCGCCTCCCTCAACTCGAGATAGTTTGGTACATTATATGAGGGGCGGGCTTAGATATTCTTTGTTTCCAAGCGTGACAAGCCTTTGCGGGGCCTTTTATTTTACCGTTGGTTACTAAGGGAGTAGCTGCAGCTCGGTTGGACAAGTGAAGTGAAGTGCGTAAAACGGAGTAATGGAGTTACCATCTTCATGCTTCATAAAGGACTTTTTTGGCCTTATTTGGGCGTTCGAGCTTGATCTGCACGAGATAAGGACAAAATAGGCTCTTATTTGTCTCGATCCTCAGGAAAACAAGCCTTATGAGGCTTGGATCAAAAAAATAAGGCCAATATTTTCCCTTATTTACTCGGGAAGCCGGAATTTCCGGTAAATAAGGCCTTTTTGTACCCTTATTGCGAATGAGGACAAAAAAACGGAGAGCTCTTCGCTCTCCGTCAGGCCTGCTGCCGTAGTCCTCGATGTTTGGATCGGCTGGCAGTGCCTTACATGGGATGGATGGGTTATTGCAAAACGTTAGTTTTTCGGAAGTACGGATTCCGGATTCACCAGCTCGCCATTTTCATAAATTGCAAAATGGACGTGGTTGTCGAGATCCTTCTCCACTTCGTTGCGGCCGGCGCTGCCGATAATGTCGCCTTGCTTCACTTCGGCATCCTTCTTCACCTTAACTTCGCCTAAGCTTTCGTATACCGTCTTCAGGTTGTTAGCGTGCGTAATTTCCACCACGTACCCGAGGAGCGGCACTTCTTCAACCCGCGTCACTTTCCCGCTCATGGCAGCCGTGACTTCGAAAGGCTTACGGTCTTCGCGCGCCAAGTCGATCCCGGTGTTTGGCGTAAACGTATCGTTGTACTGCACCAGGGCGGCTTGATGTTCTTCGGCCGTGCCATCCTTCTCATAGAACGGCTTCACCACACTAACTTCGGCGGCATTCACTACCGGCCAAGCGAGATCTTCGGAGGAGGCGATGACTTCGGTTGCTTCTTCCTCTGTCGTTCCCTCTCCCGTTGCGGCTTCCTCTTCGCCAGACAGGTTCACGGTGTCGGTCACGCTGGCGGGGGTCGAGTCCATCGGCTTGTTGCTCGCATCCTGGTAGACCCACACTAAGGTTAGTATAATTGCCGCTGCCGCCACATACGCTGCCGGGTAAACCCATCTCTTTGACAATAATCTCTTCCACGCGGATACCGGCTTCACCGGTTCTCCCAGTCCCATTTTAGGAGATTCCTCGTGACTTGTTTTTTTCTGGTTTTCATTCATTTGCTCATCACCTCAGTAACCAGTGTTACCGGGGTGAACTCTTTTATACTTCGTCTATATACTTTTTTTTTCAGAAAAAAGAGAAACTTCGCATTCAAGCCACTACTTGAGAAAATGGGAGACCTGCTGAAACGAGATTCCCGTGTAGTAGTGTTTGAGGATTTGCGTGGTTGTATAACCCTCTTTCGCCATCCCGTTCGCTCCCCACTGGCTCATGCCAACGCCGTGGCCGTAGCCATAGGTGGTGATCTTCACGGTATCGCCGGCCACCGCCAGCGTAAACTGGCTGGAGCGAAGGTCCAGCTTCTCCCTAACTTCCCGGCCGGTGTACACCTTGTCGCCGATGCGAATTTCTTTCACCCGACGCCCGGTGGTCCAAGAGAGGATCTTAAACAGCTTGTCGGCACTCAGCTTCGACGCCGCCGCTTTGGCTTGGGCTTCCCCCTGATCCAGCGCAGCTAATGCGGTCTGCACCGGTTCCGGCACTTTCTGTCCCAGCTTGGCGTAAAGCTGGGTGAGCGGCATTTCCACGGTTTCGCGGTTGTTCGGATTGATCGCCGCATCCCATGGGCTAGGCACGCTGCGCAAATAAGGAATTTTCAGCGACCAATATTCCTCGGAGTTCTCCGTGTATCCGCCGCTGGAAGAGAAGAAGGAAGCGGTGATCGGCTGTCCGCGGAACGTCATGACGATTCCTGCGGTCTGCCGGACGGCTTGACGCAGCTTCTCCAGCTCTGCGCCCTTCCCCCGGCTTGGCCACTCTTCCAATTCCGCACGGGGGAGATAGACTTGATGATTGGCGGTGTCGTTGACATCCGCATCTTTGCTCCCGGTGCCTGAGGGTTCTCCAGCGGCCAGCCGCTGGACGATAAAGGTGCGCGCCGCGATGGCCTGCGCTTTGAGTGCCGCGAGCTCGAAGTCCGCCGGCATCTCGGCGGCGAGCACGCCGGTGACGTATTGCTCGAGCGGCACGGTCTCGACCACGCCGGTGCGCGTGAGATAGACGCGCACCGGCGGCCCGCCCGCGGCCGCCGCGTCAGCGGCGTCCGGCTGCGCGGGCGGCGCCTCCGCGCGAGCCGCGTCCTGCGGGCGCGGCTCCGCTGCCGGCGGCACGGCGGC
>NZ_JALXVO010000059.1:0-24443 GCF_025151705.1 Paenibacillus sp. p3-SID1389
ATATCTTGACAAATGATAAAAAGCATGTTATAATTGATTTGGATAAAATCTGATCTGCAACAACGATTGATAGTCTATCTTTTATTGTACCAAGATGAACTTTACTTATCAATCTATGTTTACACGATGAATGACATGAAAGTCCTGCCTTAAAGGCAGGACTTTTTTGTTATTCCCATTAATCGCCGGTCGCTGCTGTGGAGTGATCTGCCAACCGGTTGAGCCGCTCCAATTGGTGACCGTATTCATACATTTCGGCTGACACAATCGATAAGCGCAGCACGCCTGTGCGCTCGGCTGCATATCGGTCCAGCATCCGCCGCAGGAATTCGTCGTTTTCCGTTTCAAATTGCATCGATTCGCAGTAGCCCGGCTTCAGCTTGTCATCAAACTTCAGCATGACATGCTCGTGGAATTTGGTCAGCTTCTCCAGATGCTCGTCAAATTCTTGATTTAATTCCGGCGTGCGAGCCGCCTGGAAATAATGCTGCTCCACCGCGTTCAGCACCTCAAGCCCTTGGCGAAGCGTGCGCAGCATTTGCTTATACACCACAAGTTGACGATGGTCGCTAAATTTCGGTGCTTTGATTTTCTTCTGATCCTCCTCCATCAGCTTATACTTATCTGCTAATTGGCTGATGGTATCCTCAAGTTTACGCTTATCGGACCGGAACACCGCTTCCTTAATCTCATCGGAAATCGCCGTTCTTAGCAGCAGCGACAGCTGATCAAACGTTTGCCGGACCTGTTGCTCGAACTGTACCTTTGGTTTGGGCGGGAACAAGACGATGTTGATAATAAAAGCTGAAAAAATACCAATTAAGCTCAACAGAAAACGGTTTAACGCAAATTCCCACTGGCCTGACGCCTCCATCACGGACACGACCGTAACCAGTGTAATGCCAATCGTATCCCCCATTTTCAGCTGCAGACAGATCATGATCACTAGAATGCAAACCAGCCCTACGGCGATGGGTTCATTGGAGAAGACCATGCCGCCCAGCATCGCTAACACGGCCCCAAGCGTATTCGTCTGCAGCTGATCGATCAAGTAACGCCAGGAACGATAAATGGTCGGCTGTATGGCAAAAATCGCGGCGATCGCCGCGATCACCGGCGAGGATAATCCCAGTAAAGTACCGGCATATAAAGCCAGTGTAACCGCAACCCCCGTTTTTAGCATTCTTGCGCCAAATGTCACTTCCATTCCCCCTACGTCCCCCAGCATATTCCATTTATTTTAAGCAAAATTTTAACAAATATTAAGGTTCATCTCAGATATCCTGCCTGTTTTTGGTCAAAACTGATAAAGGCAAGGACCAAATAATTCTATACGAAGAGGTGAAAAATGTCCATGTTTATGGAGAACTTGAAACCGATGGCTGGCAAATTGACCCTTGCACTTCTGCTGGCTGCCGGTTCGGCTGCTACGGCGGGCACCGCATATGCGGAAACCGGCGCTCCGGCGGATCAAACGCCGCAGGTGAGTCCAAGTCCGTCGCAGACGGAAACCAAGCCGCATAAGCATCACCCGCACGGCCATTTCCGTGGCGGTCACATCGTCAAAGATACGGCCGAAATGCTGGGAATCGAGCCCAAAGCCCTGGTAGACCAACTGAAGCAAGGCAAGACATTGCTGCAAGTCGTGCAGGCCGAGAAAGGCTGGAGCGAAGAGGAATATCTGAAGAAGCTGACCGAGTCCGCGAACCGGAATATCGACAAAGCGCTGGCTGAGGGCAAAATCGACCAGGAAAAAGCGGACAAAATGAAGTCCAAGCTTCCGGACAAGTTGAAGAAGGTCATCAACCGCAACTGGAAGGACCGGATACCGGGACAGCCCGCAGCGGATTACCAAAATAACAAGGTCAACTGGAGCCATATGGTTCACTAACCCAGGTGAATAACTACGGACAACCGTGAAAAAACCGCTGGGCGGCCTAAAAGGTACGCTCAGCGGTTTTGCATGATCTAACGATTTATTTCTCTTCCGGCGCCCCCGTCTCCACTGCAGGTCCTACCGCTTTATGTGGAGTCCCTCCTACGGGAACCTCAACGATATCCAGCAGGAAGATAAAGATCGGTACACCAACGATCAGTCCCCAGACCCCAAGGAAATGCTCAGAGACCAGCAGAATGAGGAAGGTGAAAAAAATCGGCAAATGCGTTTTGTTGGACATGAATTTCGGGTTCAAGAAGTACGTTTCAACTGCATGAACAAGCGCGATCATGATGAGGACATAGACGATTTTGATCAATCCGCCAATTTTAAAAGCGATCGCACACAGCGGAATCAGCGAAATGATAACCCCCATAACTGGAACAAGCCCTAGCAGGAAGATCATGATCGCCAGGGCGATCAGATTCGGAAACCCTAAAATCCATAGGAAAATGGTCGATAATACCGCATTTACCGTTGCAATCAAAAACTGCACTTCAATCACTTTGCCGAAGGACTGAACGAATTTGCGACCGAAGTACTCCAGCTCCTTGAACAACCCTCCGATCCGGCTTTCCCGAAACTGGACGGCAAAGTTCGTGACCTTCTCTTTCTCCAGCAGGAAGAACAAGCTGAGTACGATCGCGATGAACAGATTTAAGCTCCATTCGCCGATATCCGTCAGCGTGCTGAGCAAGAACGTAAACCCGTTGTTAATATATGCCGATAGATCGATATCTTTCAAGTACTCCACGATGTAATTCAAAATCGGGTTATCCGGGAGCACCGGCGGGTTCGAATAGAACGAAATCACCTGGTTGACCAAGTCGGTCAGCTCGGTAAGCAGCACCGGCATATAATAGTAGATGGCGGAACCAAGCAAGGTAATTAGCACGACGTAAATAAACAGCACGGTGACGGTTCGATTGATGCGAATCACCTTGGCTACGTTCCGGCTGATGAAATTGTGCAGCCGATTGATTAAATACGTCAGAATAAACGTAATGAGCAGCATATTCAGCATACTGCGGGCGAAATACAAAACGAGGACGACAAACAGCAGGGCAAGCACCCTGCGGAATCCCGCCATTTGAAACAGTTCCTTAAAAAACGTCATGAGTCACAAACGGCTCCTTCACAGTTACTGGAGGGTATTCCCCTGCGTTAATCTTAAGCGAGCCGTTAAGACTTTGCAAATAAAATAGTTAGAACCATACCGGCTTTACGCAAACCGGCTTGGATACGGATACGGTTCGGCCGGTAAACGTTAAGCGTCCGCTATCGGGATCAACCGTAAAGACAGCCAGCAAGTTGTTATCCCGGTTCGCCGCAATCAGATGTTTACCGTCCGGGGTAAGCGCAAAATGCCGCGGATGACCGCCTTCGCTGGAGACATGTTCAACCAAGGTAAGCCGTCCGCTCTCCGGATCGATTGCAAACTGCACTAAGCTGTCATGGCCGCGATTGGAACCGTACAGATAACGGCCGTCTGCCGAAATGGCTACCTCTGCCGTGGTGTTCTCCCCGGTATAATCAGCAGGCAACGTGGGTACGGTGTCCTGCAAGGCCAGCTCTCCGGTTGTTGCATCATAAGAAAAAAGAGAAATCGAGGAATTCACTTCATTGATGGAATAAAGCCACTGCCCGTTCGGATGGAATGCAAGATGTCGCGGACCAGCCCCCGGCGGCGTAGACGCTTCGCTTCGGTAAACCAGCTGTCCGGATTCAGGTTCAAACGAATAGACGAAAATGCGGTCCAACCCCAAGTCGGCCACCAACGCGTATCGGTTATCCGGGCTGAAAGTAACAGAATGGGGATGCGGACGATCTTGGCGCACCGGATCAGCCCCTTGCCCTTCATGCTGGCGCTCGTCAACCAACTTGCCCACGGTTCCGTCTGCTTGAAGTGCCACAAGGCCAACGTTCCCTCCGTGATACCCCGATACGGCGGCAAATCGACCGCTGCGGTCAAGTTGAATATGCGAGGAGGAAGGGCGAATCGTCACTTCCCGGTTCAATTCACGAAGCTTGCCGCCCGCATCCACATCAAACGCAACAACTTCCCCGATCCGCTCCCCTCCCAAGGTCGTTTCGGAAATCGCGTACACCTTGCGGGAATCTTGATGGATGCCCAGGAATGTGGGGTTCTTTAACCCGGACGCTTGATCCAGGAGACGGAGCTCCCCTGCGTCCAAATCCATTTCATATGTGTAAACTCCGGGATCGCTCGCTTCAGCATACGATCCCACAAATATCAGCAATCGTTGTTGTGAGACTGACAAGTGAAATTCCTCCTTCATATGAAGCTTGTTTAAATGATGTCCCCTATATTTTTCCGTAATTCACCCAAAAAGTCCAGTCTCGCCCGGGATAAAGTTAAATTTGAAACTGAAATGAGGCCAGCTACCCAAACCAGATAAAATATGATATACTGTAAGCGCTTCCGAAAGCATCTTCTAAAGGGGGATTTGGAATGATGAACGTCGGACTCGAAGAAAGAGGCGTCTACGAGGATCTTAATCCTTACGAGACGTATTTCTTCAAGATCGGAGCTCACGGACTGGTTTGCTTCCATGGACGGAATTACAGTATTAAACAGAGATTATCCGCCGAACAGACCTCGAAGTTGATCTCAGACCCTCGCTTTTACCGCATCAGCACGAACTGCTATGTGAACCTGACCCAAGTCTCGGAAATTCGCGATAACGTTGTTTGGTTCCGGGATGAACGGCATGGGATCAAGACGATTTCGGTCCCCAGACGTAATCTGGAGCAATTGAAACGGCTGATCCCGTCTCAACGCGGCAAAGTCACTGCCGGAGTGAACTAACCCTCCGCTGAACTGACCTGCCAAGCGGCCAAAGGCAAAAAGCAGCCTGACTCGCACCGTCGTAGACGGCCGGGTCGGCTGCTTTTTCCGTTGTCCCTCTTATTTCACGTATAGACGGGCGCGTTCCTCCCAAATCTCGCCGGGAAGCAGGCTAAACAGACCAATTTCCTCTGCCGGTAAATTCGACTTTGGTGCGTTCACCAGATTGATCTGCGGCTCCGGACAGAAGAAGCCTTCCGTCGCCCCGTTATTCCAAATCATCCATTGCTTGTAGGAGGTCCCTACGTCATACACGAGCGTCTTGCCGAGCTTCGTATCGGTCAGCTCCATCCGGTTTCTGCCGTTTTGCGGTACCGCCGTGTAATGGTTATCAATCGAAGCGAAGAACGGATAGACGCCTTCCCCTTTCATCTGCTCTTCTTCAGCTGTCAGCGGCTGGAAGGATCCGGTTGGGAGCATCCGCTCGCTCATTTGCCAACGCTGCCCGATCGTGAGCTTGACCTTGTAATCCTTTGCCGTACTTTCAGGCGCAAACGGGGCATTCACCGCGGTATGGAAGGCTAGCAGACATGGCATCTCTTTGTCGCCGTCATTGCGGATGAACACCTGCTGAGCCAAGCCATCATCGCTCAACGAATATCTCAGCCGCATTGTAAATTTAAAGGGAAGGTACCGATACACCTCGTGGTTCTCGTCAACCGACACTTTGACAGAAACGTAACTTTCCAACGGGGTCTGTCCGAAATCCTCAACCTCCCAGGCCGTCGTATGTAGAAATCCGTGCAAATGGTTGTGAGTTGCGGCCTCGTTCACCGGAAATTGAAGAACTTCACCTTTCCACGGGAATTGTCCGTCTTCATAACGGTTGGGCGGGAACAGCACCGGGATCCCGTGGACGCCGGGATTGCTTTTGAACGCCTCCATCTCCTGTTCACCGGGCTCACGCAAGAAACGGTAACCGCTTTCGACATCGCGGAAAGCGATCAGATTGCCGCCGATTTCCGGCAGCATCACCGCCTCATAACGCCCGGATTTGAGCCAAACTGCTTTTTCTCCTTGATAAGTGTCTTCATAAGCCGTTCTTTGTGCCATGGATGGTAATCTCCCTTCATTGCTTAGCGCTCATCTTGTAATATACCTTAAAGCGCCTCCAAAAGTCACCCCTGTCCATCACAACAGCTTTAGGGTCGCAAATTATCATGTTGTCTCCATCCGCTTTACATCATGCATCGCGCAAGATTTTGCGACCCAAGCTTGCAGCCAAGACGATCATGGACGCCCCAACGAACAGTTGCATGCCAAAGATTTGCGTCCACATCGGCCACGATTCAATCCATTCCAACACCTGCCCGCCGAGCAGCGGACCAAAGAAAGAGGCCACCCCCGTGATCGCCGAATACATCGCCATATACATCGGACGCTCCGATTTGGGCGTGTCGCCAATCATAAAGTTAAAGGCCAGTTGGTTAAATCCGCCGACGCCAACCCCAAATATCATATGGGCCAGGAAGAGCACAGGCAGCACAGGCAACACGGACAGTCCGCCCCAGCATAGAATCGCCAGCGCAATGATCGGTAGCGTCCAGAACAGCAAGCGACGATTGCTGTAACGCGCATTCAGATTCCCCCACACGTAAAAGCTTCCCATCATAAAGACCGTCTGGGTCACATTTAAAAGCGAGATCGTCTGATAATTGATGTGCAGCAGCTCCAACATCACGTACGAGTACAGCGGCACGACAAGGTTCTGCAGCAGCAGGAAGCCGGCCAGAAACAACGTTGCTTTCATAAAGGCTCCGTCCTGGAGCGGTTTACGCAGCATCGGCATAAACTTGCTTTCCGCTGAGCGCTCGAAAGCCGCATCGGGATAGAACATAAACACGATGATGTTGGCGATCGCGCAAATCCAGATCACGATATATAAGTAAAAGAACCCCTGCGCCGCCGGATAATGGTCCAGCACCATCCCACCCAAAAACATCACCAACGTGTTCAGCGCATTAAGAAACGTATTACGGATTCCAAAATATCTTCCCCGTACGCGGGCCGGCACAATATCGCTAATCAGCGAGTTCCACAGCATCGCTCCAACCGTATTAAATATAAACGCCGCGATATATAGAGCGATAAATCCGGCAACCCAATAATGGCGCGGTAAAACAAACGGAACAAGGCCCGTTGCCCCCCACAGAATGCGATGCAGCCCAACGAACAGCACCAGCGCCCATTTGCGGCTGGTTAATCGCTGAATGAGAAAAGCAACGGCGATTTGAGCAATATTCACGAAAGTCGTTATCGCCAGGACAAAGCCGATTTGCGCTGAATTCGCCCCGAGATACAGCAGAAATCCCGTCAGGAACTGACCGCCAAGCAACGTTTGGAAGATCGTGGAGGGCACGCCCTCCCAGGTCGCGATCGCCAAGTTGCGGCGCTGGCGGGACGGCTTTCTCGATACAAACGATTTTTGCATAATATTGCTCTTCATTGTTGATGGATGCTCCTTTGATTTCTCTCTCCGAATAGTTCTGTCTCTTTTTTTACATACTTCAAGTGATTCGCTAATCTAAATGAATGGAGTGCTAATGATCTTATGCGGATTTCCTTGAGGTTTGGGATGTTCCTTGTTTGTTTGACCCTGCCGCTGACCATGATCACTTCCTGCGGCCAGCAGGATCGGCTCCGCTCGAATGCTGTCCCTCCATCCGGCAATTCCCCGGTGAGAACAGAAGCCATCACCGAATCCAACGGCACAACCTGGGTGCCGTTAACGCAAGTGGCTCAGAGCCTTGGCCTGCGATTGCAGGAGAACAGTGACAGCGCCAATCTCGGTTATACCGATGTGATGTTTACCGTCCAGCCTAGCCAGAGACATGCGATTTCCTTTGGGCAGCCGATCGCTCTGCCTCAGGCGCCGGTGCGTGAGAACGGTCAGCTCTATATGACGATGGATGCCGTATCCGCCCTGCTGCAAACCAAAGCGAAGATCGATTCCCGCACGGGAAAGCTTAGCTTTGACCGCATTACCCCGGCGGGCGGCAATATTCCACCGCAGACAGGAACGAGCCGGTACGGAGTTCTAGGCGTTGCCGAACATCAGGATGAGATGGTCGCCTATGCCAAGCAGTTTTTAGGCGTACCTTATGAATTTGGCGCCGCACCTTACGAACAGTCCAAAAAATTTGATTGTTCGTCCTTCACCCGTCATGTCTTTAAGAAGTTTGGTCAAGACCTGCCGCGGCTGGCCCGGGATCAAGCCAAAGAAGGCGTGCCGGTGACGCGGGATCAACTGCAAGTGGGAGATTTGATCTTCTTCACGGTCCCCGGCCGGTTTCAATCCGACAAAATTCCCGGCCATGTCGGCATCTATATCGGCGACGGCAAATTTATTCATACCTGGGGTGCTCCCGGAGTTCAAATCAGCCCGCTGGACAGCGGGTATTGGAGCACAGTGATCCTTTCCATGCGCCGGGTCCGTTAGTTTCAACCACCCCAAGGCTTAAAGTAAAGGCCGGGGAACCGCAAGGTTCACCCGGCTTTTTTCCTGCCGATCAGCGATTTCCCTTCGATACAAATACAAAGTATAATGAATGTAGGCATCACTTTCCATATAATATTTATACATTAAAACCTTGATGGATTTAGAGGAGAAAGACGATGGACAACGACAATCTGAAACAGGCTTATGGGGTGCTTGGACTGCCCGAAAACGCTTCCCGCGAAGAACTGGAGAGAGAATTCGACATTTTGCTGCGCAAATCCCGCTCACGCAACCTTGATCCCGGCGAAGCCGAGGAAATCGAGCGTAAGATCCAGGCTTACAAGCGGATCGTGGAGACGGAGGAACAGCGCAAGCTCGCGGAGTTAACCCGCAGGCGTTATGAGAAGTGGGGCAAATTTGCCGGGACCGCTGAGAAGGTTGACGATTTTTTTCGGCTTTATCGCAATTATGTGATCATCGGAATCATTGCCATCGCAGCTATTATTTGGGGGACGAATGCTTATCTTAACCATCTTGAAGAACAAAAACGACTGGCCGCCCTGCCTCCCATCGATCTGTCGATCATCATGGCCGGCAATTATTTGACTGACGACCAGAACGGCGGTGTCGACGCTCTGGAGCAAACGATGACAGCGCAAATTCCCGGATTCCAAAGAGTGGAAATTGAAATGCTGTACTTACCGCCGCAAGGAGAAGCCTTGAGTACCGCGGATATCGCTTATCAGCAAAAAGCGATGGCCGTGATCGCTTCGACAAGTCCGGATATTTATATAACCGATGCGCCTACCTTTGAGTGGTTATCGAATGGCGGCGCTTTTCTCAGCCTCGATGATTTGGTTAACGGTGAATTAAAGGATCTTCTGACGGAAAACAACCTTGTCAAGGATGTATCCGACGAGGACAATACCGAGCATGTGTACGGCATTAAAGTCACCAACAGCACTCTCGTCAAGGAGCTGCCGCTGGGTTATACAGACTTGATTATTTCGCTCCGTGTCGACGCGAAGAACAAAGACAAAGCGATCACGATGATAAAGACCTACTTGGAGAATCTCCCGAAGGCGGCGGAATAGCCGCCATTTTTTCGTGCGTTTTTTCATAATTGATTAATTTCAGGGGATGCTATAAAATAACCCTATAAACGCGCGTTTACGAAAGTGGGGACAAACCTTTATGCGCAGTGAAGACATCGCCAAACTGGCCGGGGTGTCCCGCAGCACCGTATCACGGGTGATCAACAACTATCCGAACGTTCCGGAAGCGACCAGGGCCAAGGTGCTCCGCGTCATTGAGCAGCACCATTACGAGCCGAATAGCTTCGCCCGGGCGCTCGCCGGCAAACGGACGGATACGATCGGCCTGTTCGCCATCAGCATGACAGAGAAAGAAGACACAAGCCGCATCTACCAGAACAGCTACTTTGCCCCGATCGTCGACATGGTCGTCGATACGGCCAATGCCCGCGGATTTTATGTACTGATTCATACCGTTTATTCGCCGGGCGATTTCCAGAAGGTGAAGCAAGCCTTCCTGCAGAAGCGGATTGATGGCGGAATTCTGGTGGGCACGCAGAAGGACATCGAGCTGGTTCGGGAAATGGTGGATCAGGAAGCGCCGTTAGTGCTCGTCGATTATGACATCGCGGAAATCATGACCGAGCGCCTGAACAAAAATCATCTGGCGGTTATCAACTCCAATGACTATGAAGGCACGGTCCAGGCGATCGAATATTTGATTGAACTTGGGCATCGCGACATCGGCATTTTGAAAGGCAGCATGAATACGTACTCGGGTCGTGAGCGATACTTAGCTTATGAGCACACGCTGCAGAAGCACGGATTGCCGCTGCATGAAGCATATATCCTTGAGGGCGAATTCCTGAAGGAAAGCGCCTACCGCGAGGCTCAGCGGCTGATCGAGCAAGGAAACTGGCCAACGGCCTTATTTTGCGCCAACGACGATATGGCCATCGCTGCGATGGAAGCGTTTGCAGGAAAAGGGATCAGCGTACCGGAGCAAGTGTCGATCATCGGCTTTGACGATGTCGAGTTAGCTTCCCGGGTTACGCCGAAGCTGACGACCGTCCGGCTGCCCATCGATGAGATGGCCAAGGCTGCCGTATTCAAAGTGATTGAGCTTTGCGAAGCGGAGCAACCTACCTTCAGCACAGTCAGCTTCCCAACTCGTCTGGTGATCCGGGATTCCTGTCAACCCCCGGCGAAATAACCAAACACCCTACCCTCCTCCCCGATCTTTTAACGATCGCCGGAGGAACCTTTTCTCATCAAAATAAACGCGCGTTCACAAACGAAGGGAGAGTTCCTGTTCATGAAATTTGGAGCATTTGACGATCAGCGTAAAGAGTATGTGATTCATACGCCGCAAACCCCTTACCCTTGGATTAACTACCTTGGCAATGAGCAATTTTTCGGACTCATCTCCAATACCGCCGGCGGTTATACATTCTATCGCGATGCGCGCCTGCGCCGGTTGACCCGCTATCGCTACAACAATATTCCGCTGGATACCGGCGGACGTTACTACTATCTCCGCGACCACGACAACGGCGATTTCTGGACGCCGGGCTGGATGCCGGTCAAACGCGAGCTGGATTTCTACGAATGCCGGCACGGTTTGGGATATACGTCGATCACCGGGGAACGCGGCGGCATTTCGGTCACTCAATTGGCGTTTATTCCGCTGGGCTACAACGGCGAAGTGCATCGCCTGACAGTGAAGAATACGAGTTCCCAGACGAAGAAAGTCTCTCTCTTCTCTTTTGCCGAGTTCTGCCTGTGGAACGCTCAGGACGACATGACCAACTTCCAACGCAACTTGAGCACCGGCGAAGTGGAAGTGCTGGATTCCGTCATCTATCATAAAACGGAATACCGTGAGCGTCGCAATCACTATGCCTTCTATTCCGTGAACCGCGACATCGACGGCTTTGATACGGACCGCGAATCGTTTGTAGGGCTGTATAACGGCTTGCACGAACCGCAGGTCGTTGTAGCCGGCAGAGCTTCCAACTCCGTAGCCAGCGGCTGGTCCCCGATCGGCTCGCATGAAGTGACGCTGAAGCTTGCCCCAGGCGAAACGCAAAGCCTGATCTTTATCCTCGGTTACGTTGAAGTGCCGGAAGAAGAGAAATGGGAATCCCCAGGTGTCATCAACAAAAAACCAGCGCTCGAGATGATCGAGAAATTCGCTACGGACGCCGACGTTGACCGCGCTTTGGCAGATCTTGCTGCGTATTGGGACGGCCTGTTGTCCAAATACCAAATCCAAAGCGGCGACGACAAGCTGAATCGCATGGTAAATATCTGGAATCCGTATCAATGTATGGTGACGTTTAATATGTCCCGTTCGGCTTCGTATTTCGAATCCGGGATCGGCCGCGGCATGGGCTTCCGCGATTCCAACCAGGATTTGCTTGGCTTTGTGCATCAAATCCCGGAACGGGCCCGCGAGCGGATTCTCGACATCGCCGCTACGCAATTTGAGGACGGCAGCGCATATCACCAATATCAACCGCTCACCAAGAAAGGCAATAACGAGATCGGCAGCGGCTTTAACGATGACCCGTTGTGGCTTGTGCTGGGTACAGCGGCTTACATCAAGGAGACCGGCGACATCAGCATTCTGGATGAACAAGTGCCGTTTGATAACAATCCGGACAATACCGCAACGCTGTTCGAGCATTTGAAGCGCTCCTTCTACCACGTCGTGCACAACCTGGGGCCGCATGGTCTGCCGTTGATCGGCCGCGCAGACTGGAACGATTGCCTCAACCTGAACTGCTTCTCCAAGGAGCCGGGTGAGTCATTCCAAACTACGGCGAACATCGAAGGCCGCGTAGCTGAGTCCGTATTTATCGCCGGCTTGTTCGTCTTCGTAGGCCCAGACTTCGCTGAAATCTGCCGGATCCGCGGGCTGGAATCCGAGGCGAAGGAAGCGCTGGAGTGGACGGAGAAAATGCGCAAAACGACGCTGGAGCACGGCTTTGACGGCGACTGGTTCCTGCGCGCTTACGATCATTACGGCGAGAAGGTCGGCAGCAAGGAAAACGCCGAAGGCCAAATCTTCATCGAGCCGCAAGGCATGTGCGTCATGGCAGGCATCGGCGTCAAGGAAGGCTTGGCAGCCAAAGCGCTCACTTCCGTTGAGAAGCGCCTTGATACGAAATACGGGATCGTGCTGCAACAGCCGCCGTATTCGAAGTATTATCTGAACCTGGGCGAAATCTCCAGCTACCCGCCGGGGTACAAAGAGAACGCCGGGATCTTCTGCCATAACAACCCTTGGATCATGATCGCGGAAACCGTATTGGGCCACGGCGATCGGGCGTTTGAAGTATACAAAAAAATCGCCCCGGCTTACCTGGAGGACATCAGCGAAATCCATCGGATGGAGCCGTACGTCTACTCGCAGATGATTGCCGGCAAAGACGCCGTACGTCACGGCGAAGCGAAGAACTCCTGGCTCACCGGGACGGCAGCCTGGAACTACGTAGCAATCACGCAAGCTATTCTTGGCGTGCAAGCTGACTTTAAAGGGCTGAAAGTGGATCCTTGCATTCCGTCGGCATGGGACGGATACGAAATCACCCGCGTCTTCCGGGGGGACACGTACGTCATCCGCGTGAGCAACCCGAATCATGTGGAAAAAGGCGTGGCCAGCATCACGGTGGACGGCCAGCCAATTCAAGGCAACATCATTCCGCCGGTTGGCGACGGCGGCGTACACCAAGTCGAGGTTGAGCTTGGGTAAGCCCCTGTTCTCAATAAGATGCGAAAATGAAAAAGGTACAACTGCTCCAATCGAGTGGTTGTACCTTTTCTAATTATGGGAGAACTCACTAAGCCTTCGCAGGTTTCATGCCGGTTTCCTCTTTCCCAGTTCCCTGACCTTCTTTATTTACCTGCACTTTGCGGATAAAGAACGATAAGATGAGAGCCACCAGCGTAATCCCCGTCGCCACGACAAAGGCAAAATCAATCCCGTTGATCGTCGCATCCCGAGTGATCAAGGCGACTTGTTGGGCGTTAGCCGGGTCTTTCGGATTAATTCCGGCCGCGAGAATCATTTCGGCCGCCTTATCCTTGGCACGCGAGGACATGATCGTCACGAGAAGTGCGGTCCCCAATGCTCCCGAGATGGTCCGCAGCGTGTTGGACATCGCGGTGCCATGGGCATTCAGCCGCGCCGGCAGTTGGTTGAGACCGGCCGTCTGAATCGGCATCATTAACATCGACATCCCAAACATCCGTGCGGTGTACATCAAGATGAGATGAGTATACGTCGTATCTACGGTCAAATTGCTGAATTCCCAGGTCGTTACGGTGGTGATGGTCAACCCGATAACCGCCAGCCAGCGAGCGCCAATCCGGTCAAAGATCATCCCGGTAATCGGCGACATAATCCCCATCAAAATTGCCCCCGGCATCAACAGCAGCCCGGATTCCACGGGGGAGAAGCCGCGGATGTTCTGCAGGTAAATCGGCAGCAAGATCATCGCCGCATACAGCGCCATGGTGATCACCACATTGATGATCGTAGTCAGCGAAAACATATCGTAACGGAATACGCGGAACTCCAGCAGCGGCTTATCCGATATCAGTTGACGCCACAGGAACAAGCCCAAGGTGATAACGCCGACAATCAGGCTGACGACAACATCTGTCTCGCCCCAGCTGGTGCTGCCAGCTTCACTAAACCCATACAAGATACCGCCAAAGCCGATTGTCGACAAGATGATCGACAAGACGTCCAGGTTTGGACGGCCAACCTGGGTTACATTTTTCATAAAGATTACGCCAAGAATAATCGAAAGAACCGCAAACGGGAAAATAATCCAGAACAAAACATTCCATGGGTGATGCTCAATGATCCAGCCGGAGAGCGTTGGTCCAACCGCAGGGGCGAAGATCATGGCGATCCCCATCATCCCCATCGCTTGCCCGCGCTTCTCAATCGGAAAGATCGTCAGGAAGACGACGGTCATCAGCGGCATCAGCACACCGGCGCCGGCCGCCTGCACCAGTCTCCCGATGAGCACCATTTCAAAGTTAGAACCGATTCCGCAAATGAATGTGCCCGCCGAGAACAAAACCATGGCGGAAATAAACAGCATCCGTGTCGTAAATCGTTCCATCAAAAAGGCGCTGATCGGAATCAAAACGCCGTTCACCAGCATAAATCCAGTCGTTAACCATTGGATCGTCGTCGCTCCAACGCCCAAGTCGTCCATCATTTTCGGCAGGGCAACGTTCATCAAGGTTTGGTTCAGGAGGGACACAAATGCCCCGATTAATAGCGCCATTACAATCGGCCATCTCTTGAAGTTAACGGCCGGTACAGCAGCAGTATTACTGTTCATAGGTTTCCTCTCTCACTTTCTCTAAGGATGCGATAATTTTGCGGTGGGTTTGCAGCATCTGGTCGATGTCTTCCCCCGCTGCCTCCAGGACCGCCGAGAACGCCCGGGTATATTCGAGGTCCGTCTTCCGATATACCTCCATTCCCTTGTCGGTGATTTGCAAGAACACGGACCTCCGATCGCTGTCCACCCGTCCGCGCTCCACGAGCCCCGCTTTGACCAGACGATCAATCACGCCGCTGACCGTGCTGTTCCCCATCCGCATCTGTTCGGCAAGCTCCGTCACCCCGATTTGCGGATGATGATGAATTCGCTTTAAGGCCATGAACTGGATGCCGGTGATGCCGAAGGGCTCGGCTTGTTTGGATAGCAATTGGTAAAAGGCTCTCTTCACCTCGCGGAAGGATTCCACGATCTCATGCATGCGTTGCTTCTGGTCCAAACGGTGCTCATCCTTTAACACTTAGTTCTACTCTTTAATATTTCGTATGCGAAACAATCCATTACTATATTTAACAGAGCATCAAGTTTATTGTCAATATGGGTATCACAAATATTATCAATAGACAAAATTGGATGATTTTCAACCTTCGGATAGCATTTCGCGGAAGATTTCATTCTATACCCCTGACGTGTTGAATGATATAATCATGGTAGAATTCACCTATTACTTAAGGAGGACATGAATCCCATGACATGGTTCAACCGACTTCCCTTATCCGGAAAGATCTCCGCTGCCTGTTATCTTGTGGCCGCGCTCTTTGCCGTACCATCGCTGCTCGCCTTCATCCTGCTGGGACATATCGTCATCGGTATCTTGCTGATCGTCGTGTTGGCAGCGCTTACCTTCCCGCTTTCGCGTTACCTCCAGAAAGCGCTTACGGATTCATTCGATGATATCACCAGCGCTTCGGCCAAAATCGCCAAAGGGGATTTTACCAGTCGAATTTCGGAATCCGGAGGCATGGATGATCTCAGCCGCTCCTTCAACAGCATGGTGGACAAGCTGCGCAAGATCCTCCAGGAAACGTCGGATATCACCCGCAAGGTAATGGATTCCAGCCGGAAGATTTCCGACCGCAATCAGGAGCTGATTGAAGTCATGACCCAAGTCACCCACTCCTCCAACGAGCTGGCTCTTGGTGCCAACGCCATCTCCGAAGATGTCAGCGGCATGAAGGACGCGATTGGCGAGATTGAGCAGAAGGTGAGCAATTACACCGAAGCCTCCCGTGAGATGAATCAGCGTTCCGAAGAAATGATTCAATTGGTAGAGCGTGGACGTGAGTCCGTCTCCCGTCAAGCGAGCGGGATGCGCAAGAACATCGAAGCAACTGAGAAAGTGGCTGAGTCCATCGAGGCTTTGGCGAAAAACGCGCAGGGGATCACCAAAATTACGGCAACCATCTCTGAAATTGCTGAACAGACCAATCTGCTGTCGCTGAACGCTTCGATTGAAGCGGCGCGGGCGGGCGAACATGGAGCCGGGTTTGCCGTGGTTGCCCACGAGGTTCGCAAGCTGGCTGAAGAATCCACCGCCTCAACCAAAGAGGTATTTAATCTGGTTCGCAGCATCGAACAAGACGTGAAGCAAGCTGGACAGAACATTAAAATCAATGAAGAAGTTGTCCGGCAGCAAAGCGAAATGATCCGGGAAGCAGAGCAAATCTTCCAAGAGATCGTGCAAAGCGTGCAGTATATTAGTGAGGAAATCGCCGCATTCGCCAGAGAGAGCGAGGAGATGCTGGAGAGTGCGCAGAACATCTCATCGGCGATTCAGAACATTTCCGCCATCACCGAGGAATCCGCGGCAGGCACGGAACAAGTCTCGGCATCCATGAACGAGCAAATTACCTCGATCCGCGCGATGGCCGAAGAGGCCGAAGCGATGAAAAATGCCGTGTTCCAGCTGCAGAAGACGATACATATCTTCAAGTTTTAATCGAACCACCCACCGCCCAGTCCCTTTTGCATAGGGGCTGGGTTATTTTTCTTTTTTCGATAAGATATGAGGAGTCTAGCGTAAGCACAAATCATTATCCAATGGAGGGATTTGGGATGAAAGTTATCAACTGCTGGAACCGCATCGCCATTTCCACGGGGATGTTCCCCGGCTGCCGTGATGTAGTGAAACCTGCGTAAGCATCATCAAAAAAAGACCTGATGGGGTTAACCTCCCTCAGGTCTTTGCGTTATTTATGGCTTCGTTTTCAAGTGAACCATCTTGCTGCTGAAATCGCCGCGCACCGAAGCCATGGACAAGCCGGCGTTCATCAAACGGTCGCCGCCATACACTTCGCCGCTTCCGACCACCTCGTAATCTTTGGCCGGGTCAAGTCCTTGCAGCTTGACGCTGCGCAGCGGGCCATTAGGTTCCGCAAGGACGCGGAAATAGAACAGCAACGCTTCGCTCTGATCCGGGCTAACGAACATCCACGCCGTCTCATTTCCTTCGAACGGGCTTTGCAGACGGTACAGATCCCCTTGCTGCACCAATCCGCGGATTTCTTTGTAGAGTGCGATCTGGCGTTTGGCCGTCTCCTTCTCTTCTTCCGTAAACCGGGTAAGATCTAATTCGTAGCCAAAATTGCCGGACATGGCCACATCCCCTCGGAACGTCAGCGGGGTCGTCCGCTCTACTTGGTGGTTTGGCACCGCCGAGACGTGCGCGCCCATCGTCGACACCGGATATACGATGCTGGTGCCGTATTGAATTTTCAAGCGCTCCGCCGCATCCGTGTCATCGCTCGTCCAAGTCTGCGGCATGTAGTACAGCATGCCCGGATCAAACCGCCCGCCGCCGCCGGAGCAGCTTTCGAACAAAATCTGCGGGAACTCGCTCGTCAGACGCTCCAAGAGCTCGTACAGCCCCAACATATAACGGTGGGCGACTTCCCCCTGCCGCTCCGCCGGGCTGACCGCTGAACCAATCTCCGTCATGTTCCGGTTCATGTCCCATTTCACGTACGTAATCGGCACCGTCGAGAAAATGGCACTTAAGCGCTCATACAGATACTGACGCACATCGCTGCGCGACATATCCAGCACCAGCTGGTCGCGGGCTTCTGTCCGCCGCCGCCCCGGAACGTGCAGACACCAGTCGGGATGCGCCCGGTACAGATCGCTGTCCGGGGAGACCATTTCCGGCTCGAACCAAAGGCCGAACTGCAGCCCGGTGTCCTTCACGCGGCGGGCCAGGTCCTTGAGCCCGTCAGGCAGCTTGCGGCGGTCCTCGAACCAGTCGCCTAACGAGCTGTTATCCCGGTCGCGCCGGCCAAACCAACCGTCGTCGAGCACGAACAGCTCGATGCCCAGCTCGCTGCCCGCTTGGGCAATCGCCTCGATCTTGTCCGCGTTGAAATCAAAATACGTCGCTTCCCAGTTATTAACGAGAATTGGCCGCTCCTGATCGCGGAATTGCCCGCGGCAGAGCCGAGTCCGATACAACCGGTGATAGGTTCGGGACATGCCTCCCAGCCCATCAGCAGAATACACAAGCACCGCCTCCGGGGTTTGAAAGCTCTCGCCCGGCTCCAGCTTCCACGTAAAGTCAAAAGGGTTGATCCCGATCTGAACCCGGGTTGTCCCAAACTGCTCAACCTCGGCTTCAGCGGTAAAGCTGCCGCTGTAAACCAAGCTGAAGCCATAAACCTCACCATGCTGCTCCGTCGCATCCGGCCGCAGCAGCGCCAGGAACGGATTCTGCTGGTGGGAGCTCGACCCGCGGCGGCTGCTGATCCCGGTCACCCCCGGTGCGAGCCGTCTGCGCTGCACATGGCGTTCACGAGCCCAAGCGCCGGATAAATACAAGGCGTCGTAAGCCGCGTCCGGGAAATCCACCGAGGCGCTGAGCGCCCGCTCCAGTTGGATCGACTCGCTGCTTCCGTTCGTGAGCCGGGCGGATCTGGCGATGGCGTCAAAATCAGCAAACACTGTATAGCTCAGGACGACGACCAGTCCGGAAACGCGATCTTCCAGCTCCAGCTCCAGCGTTTCTGCCTCATGGTCTTGCTCAACATATACAGCAGGAAGCCCCTTCAGCACCGGCTTACCCGGAACGATCCGGTGGGAGCGATACGTCAGCTCGGTTGCCCGGGTACCGTTCGCAAGCCGCACCTGATATGCCGGGCTCCGGAAGTCACTTGTTCCGTATTGCGGATATTCCTGTGGGAGAGAATCCAGCGAAATCGACTTATCCTCCGGGATCGGGTTCGGACTAAACGAAGCGCGTTCCTGGAAGGTCAGCAGCTGATCGAGGTTGCTGCCATGGCGCAGCTTGGCCCCGAAATAAGCATGGGCAGGATACCCGTGAACCAATTGAATCAAGTAACTTGTATTGCGGGACTGCAAATGGAAAAGGCCTTTCGCTTCATCGAAAAAGATAGGCATTCTCGATCCTCCTGGTAGGTTCTCATCTAAATTGGACTAGCGTTCATCTTCTTCCATTCTACTATCAACCCCAGGAGGAGTAACGAGAATAAAGTGATCTTCTATATGGATATTTGTGATTTATTCATGCTTTGCCACACGGATTCCGTCACTCAGCAAAGACTTCGTCGCACCTCCAAATTGCCGAGCATAATAACGGTAGAACAGCAGGATGCCGATATGCAGCAGCGCCAAAACCAGAGCGACATTGGAATACACGGCGGAACCCTCAAATGGATTTAGCGGATTCCAATGTGACGTCGCTCCGAAATCCACAGCTTTGCCGTAAAGGCTGATCGCGACCGTACCGGACAAAAAGCTCAGCATGGACAGCATCCCCATGCCTACCCCTGTCTGCTCCTTCGGCAAGGTGCGGGATATCGTGTTCGACAACGCTAACTGCATGAACATCTGTCCCACATTCCCAAGAATCAGAATCGCGGCAACCCAACCCGCCGATGCCCCGGACACCCCGGAGTAGAGAAAGAAGCAACTAATGAGCAACGACGACGCCAGATAAAACACAAAGACATTGCCCTTGGTGTCCGCCAGCCTGCCTCCTTTGCGGCCAAGGATGGCCGATGCGGCAGCTCCCGGCACCATCGCAAATCCAATCCAGCCAGCAGGAAGCCGGTTCACCTCAGCCAGCAGCTGCGGCGTGAGAAACGGCAGCGCATACCCGATCCCCATAACCAGCGCCGACAGCAGGAGACCAAACGAATAGCTTTTATTCCGAAAAAGCCGCGGATTCACAAACGGCTGCTGGGCACGTAGAATGCGCCAAACAAACAGCAGAAACCCGATGAAGCTGCCCAAATACAACTCCCATCCCCCATAGGTCACCCCAAGCAACAACAGGGTAACTGTACCGGCAAGCAAGCCTCCGCCAAGCCAGTCGATTTGGACGGATTGAAGCGGTTCATCGCTGAGGTACTTCCGATAAAACGGCAACATCACCAGCATCAGCATCGGCACGCAGAATAACCATCTCCAGTCGACCACACTCACTAGCAGCGCGGAGACGACAGGCCCAAGCACACCGCCGATCGCAAGTCCTGTAGCGGTAATTCCGAGCGCATATCCGCGACGTCCGGCCGGGAAATACCGCACCGGAATAATCATCGCCGCAGCAGGCACTACAGAGGCTCCCGCAGATTGCAGCGTACGGCCCAGCAAGACCATCCAATACGCCTGCGCCGAAAGTCCAATGAGCGAACCTACGCAGAACAGAAGAAATCCAAACGTCAGCAGCTTTTTCAACGAAAAAGCATCGGCCAATTTCCCATAGATCACCGCACCGATGGCATAAATCAGTCCATAAATCGTTGTTACCCAGCTGACCTGAGTCACGGACAAGCCAAATTCCTCTTTCATATCCGGAAGTACGATATTAAAAAGCGTGGCGCCCATGGATGACAAAGTCATCGTAAACGCCAAAATGCGGATCAGCTTCTCACTCGCAGCAGACGTACCGGTAGAAACAGCATTTTTCATCGCAATCTCCTCCTATCGATCTCCTCACAAGTTATTGTATGATTGAATAATAATAATGAAAAAAATATATTAAATTATAGATTCATAAACTTAAGGTTATCGATTCAGAGTAAATCTAAAGGAGTTGGCATCGACATGGAGATGCTGCAATTGGAATATTTTCGCACTGTCGCTCGTTTGGAGCATATGACCCGTGCTGCCCAAGAGCTGCATATTGCCCAGCCTGCGCTCAGCAAGACGATCTCCAGGCTTGAGGAGGACCTGGGGGTCCCGCTGTTTGATCGGCAAAATCGTCAAATTCGGCTCAACGCCTTTGGCAAAGCCTTCTTGAAAAAAGTAGAGGCCGCGCTGGATGTCCTGGAGGAGGGGCGCCGTGAGGTGGCGGATCTGGCGGGAATGGAGCGGGGCAGCATTCATTTGGCCACCAATACGCTGGGGCGGATTACGTCCGCACTGAGGGCTTTTCGCGAAGTCTATCCGGAGGTCAACTTCCGGATTCTCCAGACGTCCCCCGCATCCGCTGCGGAGATGATTCAGCTGCTGGAGTCCGGCGAGGTGGATCTGTGCTTCACCGCTTCCTCACTGGATTATCCCGGGGTGTGTGAACAGCCGGTGCTGAATGCCGAAGTCTTCTTAGCTGTACCGCCCGGCCACCGGCTGGCAGATAGAGAAAACATCCGCCTCGAAGACGTGGCGGACGAATCTTTCATTGAATATAAAACGGGGCATCCGTTTCACAAAATCAACGAGTCGTTTTGCCATGCCGCCGGCTTCCGTCCGCGCATCGTGTGCGAGGTCGATGAACCCAGCGCGTTGGGCAGCCTCGTTCAAGCCGGATTAGGCGTTGCCTTCATGCCGGCCTGCCGGAAGGATGAACGCCCAGCCTACCCGATGCTGCGAATCGAAAGCCCGGATTGCCGGCGGGTCTACTCCGTTGCTTGGCTGGAACGCCGTTATTTGTCTGAAGCGGCGCGGCGCTTCCGTGAGTTTTTAAGCGAATACTTCAGTGAGGCTTAAATCTTGTGATTACCGGTTGCTGCTGAGCGGCGTCCGCTTCAGCATATAGGCGCCGGCCAACGCCACGGTTGCTAGCGGCAAATACTTGATGTCTCTCAGGAGTTATAGATAATCTCTCAGCATCCATCTTCAAACCTTTCACTTCCGCGTTTTGTTCCGTTATCTTAACATAGAACGAAATTGAATTCGTTTAAGTTTAGTTTTAGATGAAGTAAATTGGATCCAGTCCCACACAAAAAAATAAGCGCTAAGGACTTTTCTTTTCCTTGGGCTTACTTTTTTATTCGTTTCTTGAATTTAATGTTCCTCCGGGTGATTCACATGACCCACATCCTCTTGTTTTTCCTCTGTACTGGAGGTAGGCATCGTTTCCCGTTGCGGCGAGGTCGCTTTGGAAGCCTTAAGCTCAGCACGGCGGCGTTCGCGCTGCTCCCGGTTCTTCCGGCGCTTGATCCAGATCGGGATGACGATAAGGGCGGCAATGACAAGCGGCGGCAGCGCCCCTGCTGCGAATACGACAAGCCACTGGAAGAAGAGCGACAAGACGTCGATGCTGCCGGTCAAGGCTTTTTTCATCCGTTCCAGCAAGGGCGTATCATCGCTGGATGCCGCTGTCAGCTTCGACGGATCCGGCTGGAAGACGCGGATATCAATCGTTGAATAGGACACATTGCTGTCGAGGTACCGCATTCTCCCTTTAATTTGCTCGATCTCCGTTTGAATCCACTCCAGCTCATTAACGTATTCAACCAGTTGCTTGGTCTGGGTCGCTTCCTCGACGAATTTCAGGTACCGTGCTTCCATCGCTTGTTTGACCTTTAATCGGGATTCCAGATCAACATACTCCTCCGAGACATCCTGTCCTTGGATGTTCCGCTGCAACGACTCGGGCTTTAATCCCTCCAGCCGGTCCAGGAACGAGGAGAAGCCAGCCGCCGGTACTTTGAGTACAAAGTTGCCGCCAAGCTCGTGCTGCGATTGGTTCTCGGAAAATTCTACGATGTAGCCGCCCGCCAGCGTCACCAGATTGCGGATCTCCGATTGTGCCTTGGCGTAGTCCTTCACTTCCATCACGACGTGTGCCCGGTAGATCAGCTTGCGGTTGAGCCCGGCATCGGTACTAGCTTGCTGAAATCCCGACGTGGAGTTCACCGCCTCGCTGTCGTTCCCCACATTCCCAGCCGCCGCTGAATCCGGTGCGACAGAGCCGGTCGCGGGTGCTGTGGCCACATCAGTTGCAGTCTCAGCAGCGCCTGCTCCATCCATTTCGGTTTCCGCCCAGCTGCTTGCTTGATTCATCGCTTCTTTAGAAGCCGACGAATTCGAGGCAACGTCATTGCTTGCACTCCCGCAACCGCTAAGCAGCAGAGGCAGAAGCATAATGATAACGCCCCAAACCGTTATCTTTTCTCCCCTTTTCCCCATCAATATGCCCCCCTGTGGTTTCAGATTTCAAGACTTCCGCACGATGCCGGTTTTGTCGGATTCATCTGTATTTCATCCTGCGGCGTCCCTTACCTATCCTAACGCGTAAGGGCTACCTAATGTTGCCTGACCTGTGAAATAAAAATAAACCGTCCCGCATCGACGGGACGGTTGGTTGGGTTGAACTTATTCCTCATATTTACGCACGACGATCACGGCGTTATGTCCGCCGAAACCAAATGAGTTGGATAACCCGATCTTAAGCTCGGCCCGGCGCGCCTCATTGGGCACGTAATCGAGATCACATTCCGGATCGGGGTTCATCAGATTGATCGTCGGCGGGATGATGCCTTCCTTCAGCGTTTGGACCAGGGCGATAGCTTCCGCGCCGCCAGCCGCACCAAACATATGGCCGGTCATCGATTTGTTAGCCGTAATCGGAATGCGATGGGCGTATTTGCCAAACGCCTTTTTGATCCCCTTCGTCTCCCCAAGATCGCCGACCGGGGTGCTTGTCGCATGGGCGCTGATCACATCAACCTGCTCCGGCGTGATCCCCGCCGAGACGAGCGCTCGTCTCATCGCCAGATAGGCGCCTGCGCCTTCGGGATGCGAAGCGACCACGTGGTAGGCATCGGAGCTTGCACCGTAGCCGATCAACTCGCCGTGAATGCGTGCTCCCCGGCGTAATGCGTGCGACAGCGACTCGAGTACCACGATCCCGGCGCCTTCGCCCATCACGAAGCCATCGCGGTCCGCGTCAAACGGCCGGCTGGCTTGCTCCGGAGCTTCGTTCCGCTTGGAGAGCGCGGTTGCATTGCCAAAGCTGGCCACCGCAAGCGGATGCACCGCCGCTTCGGTTCCGCCGGCGATCATCACATCGGCTTCGCCGCTGCGGATCAGCCGGAACGCCTCGCCGATCGACGAATTGCCGATCGAGCAAGCCGTAACCGGAGACAGCGTCTCGCCTAACGCGCCGAAACGGATGCTGATCTGAGCAGCCGCCATATTGGAGATCATCATCGGCACCAGACTCGGGCTCACCCGGTTAGGTCCGCGATTTTCGAGCACTTTAACGTTTTCCGCCAACGTTTCAATCCCGCCGATGCCCGAGCCGACATACACGCCAAAGCGCTCGCGGTCGATCAGCTCCGGATTGAGATCGGCGTCCTGAACTGCCTGTTCTGCGGCGAACAACGCGTATTGGCAGAAGAGATCCATTTTGCGGGCTTCCTTTCGCCCGAAGATTGCCTCGCCGTCAAACCCTCGAACCTGCCCGGCGATTTTGGTGCTAAAATCCGTAACGTCAAAACGTTCGATCTGCGATATCCCGGAGCGTCCTTCTTTTAACCCTTGCCAAAATGTATCTACATCATTGCCCAGCGGGGATACAATACCCATTCCGGTAATAACCACTCGTTCCATAAAACATCCT
>NZ_JALXVO010000006.1:0-128436 GCF_025151705.1 Paenibacillus sp. p3-SID1389
ACTACTTAGGATCATGCCGACGACAATAAAGAAAACGAGGGAAGGCAAGCCGAGCCGCGAGGAAAACTTGGTGGTAAACACTCCGATGAACAACAGCAGGGAGAAGAGAAGAATCGTATTGTCGATGGTAAAGGGCAAACGATCACCTTCCTTTATCTGCTTGATAACTATATTTTAACTTTTCGTTGAGGTGCTCGACAATTCATTTATATGCCTCGTACCGATTTTTTCGACCTTTCGTGTTTATTTAATCCATACCTAGATTCATGATATAGTGAATGTTTTCGCAAATAAGTCCGCTTTTTGGCCGCCTCCTGTCCTTTGCATGTCCGTTTATTGACCGATGGAAGCTGTTGAAAGGGCCTAAAATGATAGTGTCGATCACAAAATATTAACCTTGCAGGGCTGCGATGGATTTATCGTGGCTCTTTTTATTGCAATTATAGGCAATGCGATGAAAAGAGCACGGTTCGGCGAAGGGAGGTAATGGTGTTGAGTTGGGATATATAGGTACATTATCCCTATTTATCAATTATATAGGAGATCCGATAAGAAATAAGGGAGAATAAACCCTTAATATGGAATTGGAGGGAATTTGTATGAGGGTAAACAAGGCAATATTATCTTGTTTTGCCGCCCTGTTGTTTTTAGGAAGTTTGGGGCCGGTGTCGCTAAGGGCAGAAGGAGAATCCAGGTGGAATTCCCTTGAGGAGGCAAAGCCACCTCTTGAACACAATTCTAGCCCATCCGTGACTACGGACGTATATACCGTAACGAATAGCGTCTATCTGCTCGCAGTTGAGAAGACGGAATTAGTCATCTATCCGGGGGAGAGCGTCCGATTTACAAACGATACATCCAGCTCAATCTCGATTACAACGGACGCCAAGTCCAGCAATGATATTCGCTACGATTATGTTTCTTACAACAGTGAAGGAAAGGTAACCTATGACGATCTCGCCCATACTGGCAGTGCAAGCGTGCTATCTAAAGGGGGAACCACGGTAATTACTGTGGATTATCCTTATCCTCTGACTGTCAGTTTTAATTCGGAACTATCATATGCTTACTCCCCGGTTCCTGCCCTGTTAAAAAGAACGCTGCACCGAGGAGAGAGCTACTTCATTTCCAATCAAGCTTATGCAGGTCGATCCATTATGAGTGATGCGACTTCGGCAAACGGGAAACGTTACGATTACGCGGTTTATAGAGAAGATGGTTCTTTAGAAAAGTCGAGTTTTGATACGTATACCAAACCATCCTTCAGCGTTGGCGATTCGATCATTCTAACTGGAGCATCGGATGAGCCTGTAACGGTTGGTGTTCCATATGAAGGCTTTATTGGTTATGAAACGGATGAACCAGCCTATGACAGCGTGTTATTGTATCCGGGAGAGAGCTACATGTTTACAAACGTAGGCACGAAATCGGATCGAATTGAACATTCTGGAACCACCAAAGACAAATTTGACTATGTAGTTTATGACGCGAATGGTACGGAAACCTCACGGGGGACGAATACCTCCACCATGCCTTTGGTTGCCGTGGGAAGGTATGTGACGCTAACCCTTCTCACCAATAATCCGGTTCGGGTTGGGGCCCCGTACAGATCCTTTATGGGCGGGAATCGCCAGGATGACGCGATAAGCCGGGTAACGTTATCCCCCGGTGTTTCTTACAAGTTCACCAATAACGGCACCCTTCGTAATCCTGTGAATAACAATGCCAGACAGGTGGATGGTCTGTACGATTATACCGTTTATGAGGCGGATGGCAGCTACTCCTCCCAAGGCTTTGACTCGATCAGCACACCGCAGCTGCCTCCCGGCGGGTTTGCGATTATTACCGTGCAAGGGTCGGTCCCTGTGACTTTTGATTATACGGACGATTTTTCTGCTGAAGCCAGTGCGGAGCCATCCCATTTCCGGGTAACTCTCTCGCAAGGAGAGAGCTACGAATTTACGAATATTTCTTCTAAACTTCGTACATTGCGTTCCAATGCGACCTCCAGCAACCGATTTGATTGGGTAGAGTACTATCCAGACGGAACGCAGCAAGGGAAAAGGGAAAATACGTATACAGACCCTCAGGTATCTAGCGGGAACTCGATTGTTGTTACGGCAGTTTCGGCTCCGGTAACCTTCGGTGCGAATTATCGCCTGTTCTCGTGGAAGGACAAGCCCGGGGAGGCGATCTCCAAACAGATCGTTCGGTTAGGCGAGTCTTATACGTTTAGTAACTCAGGCTCAAAGTCGATTGTTATCAACAGTGATGCGCGGGATGTTGGAGGCATATATGACGCCGCCGTTTACCGCACTGACGGCAGCGTCTATAACGTATCGTTTGAAGAGACAGGGAATGTGACGATTCCCGCCGGGGGGTATGCGATTATTACAGGCCAATCTGCGAGCCCGGTGACGATCTCTTATACGGATACGATCACAGTAGTTTCTTCGGCGAATCCTGCATTACTTCGGGCTACGGTTGCTCCGGGCAATGCTTATACCTATAAAAATATTAGCAATGAAACAGAATTCTTGTACAGTAACGCCACCATGAATACGAATGAGTTTGCCTATGTCATCCGGCGTCCGGATGGGACAGTGCACAGTGAAGCGACGAGCAGGTATATGTCTGTGCAAGTTCCAGCAGGCTACTCCATTGCGGTAACCCCGTTGACGTCTCCGATTACATTCGGAGCGGTATACACCTCGTTCACAGGTGAATCGGGCGAGGATCCGACGATTAAACGAGTGACTTTATACCAAAACGAAAGCTATCTATTTACCAACCTGCAAGCTTCCTCTCAGACTTTGATGAGCGATGCGAAGGCAAGTCTTGGAGCGTGGTATGACTATGCAATTTACCGGGCGGACGGTACACCGGAAACGGCTAAATTTGATCAGGACGGTAATCTCTCCATTCCAGCGAACAGCCAGGTCGTGGTTACGGTAACATCGGATCGTTCTGTGACCTTCACCTACGGACAAGCTTTTCAAGCAAGTCCAAGCGCTGAACCGGCACTACTGAAACGCGTACTGGAACCGGAACAACGGATCGGTTTCAAAAACATCGGCAGCTTTGAGGCGAAGCTGACGACCAACGCCAACACTTCGGCTAACCGGTACTTTGACTTCACGATTCTGGATGCAAACGGAAACATCGTCCGGCAAGGGAATAAAACCGCGACCTCGTACGGTGTTCCCGCAGGTGGGACGATCCAAGTGAAGACGACTTCGGCTAACGCGGTTCTCTTCACGGCTCCTTACCGCAACTTCGAATTTGTGGACGGACAGGAGTACGTGTTTGAGGATTTGTTGCACCGTCAGGTTTTGTACGTGTACAAAGAAGCCGGACAGAGTGGCTATTACCGATTTACGGCTCCTGAAACAGGACGTTACCGTTTTGCAACCAAAGAGTTGCAAAATTTTGCGATTCAACCGATCCTTACGTTGTACGATCAACCGGATTTGCGTACGGCGCTTGCCTCAAGCAGTGAGGAGGAGCAGGAGTTCGGACTCGATTACACCGTTCTGGAGTTTGATCTTCAGGCCGGCAAGACGTACTACTTGAGACTTGAGGAGAAGAACGCTCTTCCACTTGAACTGCAATTGATGGCGTCGATCATGACAGTGATTCCGGAAGCGAAATTTAATTATCGTCCGGATGGACGGCTCACAGAGATTGTGTTTCCAACTGGAGACAAGTTGATTTACGACTATGACCCGAATGGGAATCTGAAATATCGAACGAAAAAAGTATTTCCGTTCCAGTAAAGTGAGGGCAATTGAACCAAATATAAAACTCACGGGGTGATCAAGGATGTTTAAGAAAGTCATGGGCCTAGTGCTATGTATATCACTGATTAGCACGGGTTTATTGGAGGCCGTGTCTTTTGGCGCTACTGCGGATCGCGGAGGAACGGAGAATACAACAGCCGGTTCCTCGGCTTCCGCTGATTTCCTGACTGTATCCGGGATCATGCGTCAATTTGACGTTCATGAAGACTGGATGGACGAGCAGCTGTCCAAAGGATACACACTTTATCAGATTTATAAGGCATTACTTGGCGGAAAGGACGGTTATAAAACGGCCATTTCTCAGTTCAAGCCAGCGTGGGAGATCGAACAAGCTATGGATTCGGCCCTGACGTCCGGGTGGGCGAAAGAACCTTCGGCGCAGGTGGCCAGCCTTCCAGCAGTATCCGCCGCTGCCGCCGATTACGATCAATCGGCTATCGAGCAGCTGTCGCTGCTGGATGAATCTTCGATGTATGAAATGGGTTACGCCGAGGATTCAGTTGACGCTGCTACTGGCGACGTGAAGCTTCGCGCCACGGATTTGACCCTGCCCGGGGCACTTCCTTTCGGACTAACGCGTATATATGACAGCGCTCGGGCCAGCGAGGAAATCGGCGTTGCATTGGAGAACGGAGTGGTTGTGAACCGGACGGCCGTCCGTCGGGAAGAGCGGGATTCTGCGCTGGGCCGGGGCTGGAGATGGGCACTTCCCTTCATCGAAGAACGGGAAGGAACGCGGATTTTGGATTTTCCGGGAATTGGGCGTTATTCAATATCGGATGATCTGAAGCTGCAAGGGTATCCATGGAAAGACCTGTTGCTGACCGCGGATGCAACTAAGACGGTTGGAGGTCTAACCAGCGACACGAAGGTTTCGGTGCTGAACGGGAATCAGTATTATTTCAGCGCTTCAGGCCATCTCATTCTGATTGCCGACAACTATGGAAATCAGGTTGAATTCCACTATACCGCGCAAAATAACGCAAAGGTTCTGTCCCGAATCAAGAACAGTGACGGGAATGAATTGACTTTCGCATATGCAGCGGGACGGGTTACCGTAACCCAGACGGGTACAGATCGGAAAATGGAGTACTACACGGCAGTCGATGACGGCCAACCTGTTTTGAAAGAGGTTAAAGATGCGCTGGGCCGGAGTACCAAATATTTCTATTCTTATCCGGAGTCTCGCTATAATTTCTTGGCGGCATTAAAGGATCAGGAGGGGCAGCAGCCGGTAAAGCATTCGGCCCTTTTGATGCGTGTGATCTATCCCGCTTCAGGAACAACCGAGTTTGATTACGTACCCGCCCGCAAGCAAATCGGTGAGTATGCAACAGATTTTGTTTTTAAAGCGAAGGAGCGCAAAAACGTCTACTCGACACCGCTAGGAGATGTTGTTCTCCGCCCTGTGGAGTTTAGTTATTCCGGTGAAGACTTGAACAGCTTTGGTCAGGCGGCAGCCTGGACAACAACTATTAAGGAAGCTCGCACCACAGATACTTTAAAATTTCGGAAGGCTTTTCACGGTAGCGGTCAACCGGATCGGTTGTATCTTGATGAGCAGAGAAGCGAAGAAGCGACTACGGGATATAAGCGGCAATTTAGTTATGATGATACGACGGGCTGGAATGTGCCTGTGCAGGTCTCTGAAAACTATTCGCAAGGAGGCAGCGAATCGCAGCCTCTGACGGTAACCTACCGATACAATGAACAGGGGCAAGTGTTATCGGAAAACTGGAGTACGGGACAAGAGACGATTTACGAGTATGCCAGTTCCTCCGCTCCTTACTTCTGGTCTCTGCCGAATCAGGTTCAAGCCAAGATCAGGGATGGACAAAAGCGAATCAAGCGTTTCCAATACAATGACCAGGGAAGCGTGTCTCAATCCTCGGTAAGAGAAAATAGCGCTACCGGCAAGCTGCTGGCTCAAACCGATTGGGAATATGATAATTACGGCAATCCGTTAGTAAAGAAGGTTAAGGACGATAAGCGGACGAATACAGTTAATTTTTCTTATGCATCTCCTTACGGGAAGCAATTGCTCACCAAGCAATCGATGGTCATTCACGCGGTTGACGGAACATACACTGAAACGAAGCAGAATTTTACCTATACGGCCGCGGGTGATCTTCTTACGGCGGAAGATGAGGCAGGAGCCGTCACGACTTACACGTACGATGCGCTTGGACGAGTCATAAAGGTGCTGTACAGCGATCAGACCCAGACAACGGTTCAATATGACGATGACCATAATACCGTCACAACGACTGGACCAGAAGGCATCGTCACCTTGGAGAAGTACGACCCATTTGGCTTTTTGGTTAAAGAAGTGGTGGATGACACCATTTTTGAATACACCTATGATGAAGCAGGGAACTTGGACCAACAAATTGATGCCGAACAAAACATCACAAAATTCACTTATGACGGGTTCAATCGACTAACAAAGACGCTTTACGCTGACGGGTCGCAGGATGAAACCAGCTATGATATGGTGAATCGCACGGTAACCTACACGGACCCTGCAGGAGTTAAGCAGCGGCAGAAGCTGGATTTGCTGGGGAACACTCTAGCCGTGGAAGAATGGAAGAACGGTGCCTTTACCCCATTGCAACAAGCTACTTATGATCTGGAAGGTAATGCACTGTCCGTGACGGACGGCAAGGGGCAGCAAACCCTTTATGAGTATGACACATTAGGACGGCTTGTGGCCATAACCGACCCGGAGCAACGTGTTACGAAATATACGTATAGCTTGGCCGGCGATTTGATCAAGATCGAGTACCCAGACAACACTTACGTGGAAAAAGAGTATAACGAAGCGGGCAGCTTGATTCGTCAAATGAACGAAGAACATTTGGTGGAAGCTTATTTTTATGATTCAAGAGGGAATCTGATCAAATCGTTAGACCATTCAAGCCGGTTTACGGAGTATCAATATAACAGCGATAACTTACTTACAAAAATCCAGGCCCCGGATCAAACGATTCAGTACGCCTATGACGCGATGGGCCGACGTACAAGGATGACCGATGCCACGGGGAGTACGACATACAGCTACGATCCGATGGATGGCTCATTAACGTCCATTCGGTATCCGGATGGCACGCGTATCGACTATACCTACAACAAACAAATGCGTACGGGATATACGCTGACGGACGCCAATGGAAAAGCGGCAGGCGCAAGCTACACGTTAGATAAAATGAACCGGGTCAGCACATTGGGTGTAGTGCGAAATGCAGCGGGGACTAGGAAGTCCGCGTTGGCGGCTGCCCCAACGGCCTTGTCGGAAATCGACCAGATTACATTTGATTACAAGGCCAATGGATTGCTGGAACAAGGTGCGTCTGTTAACGGACCAAGTACGTCTTACAGCTATGAAGGTTATGACTTGACGGAGATGACGGTAACTGCTGGAGCTGCGGTCACTGCAAAGAAAGCGGCTGTAAACGCAAAAGAGAACTCCGCGACCGTAACCGAAGCGGCATATGGCTTGGCCAAGATGAGTGTAGCCACGGGGCATACGTTTAAGTATGAATATGACCTTAACAAGAACATCATCAGCCGTACACAAAACGGTGCTGTCGATACTTTTACGTACGATCCGCTGAATCGAATTCAGACAGAAAGCGGGTTAAAGAACAAAAGGTACGCTTATGATGAACGCGGTAACTTACTGAATGTGGAGGGCCGGGACCTTCGGGGCTTAACGAATGCGACTTTCACCTTCGATAGTCTGAACCGTTTAACGAAGGTAAAACTGGAAGATGGCAAAGAAGTGAGCTATGTCTATAACGGGGACGGCTTACTCTATGAGCGTGTAGAAGGGGATAACCGAACCCGGTATTATTATGATGAGGAAGCGAAGTTGATCGCCGAGGCCAACGTCAGCGGCGGCACACCAAGCGTGACCTATACCTACATCTATGATCTAAACGGTCGTCTATGGTCCCGCGTAGATCAGGCTACGGGCGAGGTGCAGTATTACCAACTCAACGGACATGGCGACGTCGTTGGCCTGACCGACAGCCAGGGCAACCAACTCAACACCTACACCTACGACATCTGGGGCAACCCGGAAACCGAAGAAGAGACGGTTCCGAACGTCTTCCGTTATTCGGGAGAGTATTGGGATAACACGACGGATCTGCAGTATCTTAGAGCTCGTTGGTATGATCCGAACGCGGGAAGATTCGTGTCCAAGGACCCGTACCAAGGCAGCATTGCTAACCCGCTAAGTTTGAACCGGTATTCGTATGTGGAGAATAATCCGTTGATTTATGTGGATCCGAGTGGGCAGTATATCATGCCTATGGGACCAACTCCTTCGTTAACTTGCGCTGCGGACATGAAAAATTGTAAGACGAACCTTGATGCGCAGATCAAGGGAGGACAACAAGCCTTTGATATTGTTTATCTGGATGATGCGAAAACTTTAATGAGCAAAGATGCAAGTGGTCTTGAAAAAGCTGGGACGCTTATTCAGATAATTCCCATTTTCAAGGCATATAAAGTTGTCAAAAAGACAGAAAAGGCAATAGACTCAGGTAAGGAAGTTATTAAATATACAAAAAAAGTAGAGAAAGCGTGTAACTGCTTTACAAGCGGAACGAAGGTTCTTACAGACGAAGGGGAGAAACCTATCGAGGAAATCGAGGTAGGGGACAAAGTTCTGGCCAAAGACGATGAAACTGGTGAGCTTGCTTACAAGGAAGTCGAGTGGCTCTTCCAACGTGATGTTGAGGAAACGTATAATATCACTGTTGGCGGAGAAGTCATCACGACTACTGACGAGCATCCGTTCTGGATTGTCGGCAAAGGTTGGGTGGAAGCACAGCATCTAACGGTGGGAGATGTTTTGACAACCTCAGATGGTAAAGAACTAGCAATTGAGAACATTGAGGTTAAGAAAGAGCATGCTACGGTTTACAACTTCAAGGTAAAGGACTTCCATACGTATTTTGTTTCTAACATAGGTATTTGGACACATAATGCTTGCAGTACGCCTAATACAACTAAGAAGTGGGATATTAAATCAAATGCACAAGCAGAATTAACCTATAATTTCCATGGGCAAAAAGTAAAAGCCTATCAAGACAGTAATGGGTACTGGTGGGCGAAAGATACCACTGGTCATGGCGGCTCTGCTTACAAGGTATTTGTAAAGAAAGGTAAAGAACTGCATTGGGTTGCGGACGCAGATGAGTACGGTAACTGGATTACTGATAAGCATAAGAGTCAGACCGGTATGATAATCAAACTGAATTAATGCATTTGGTGGAGGGAGGGGAATGTCCCCCCCCCCTTCCGTCATACACATATCATGGGTGGTGTATAAATGGGTTATAATAAACAATTAGATGAGTTTTTATCGAGTACGTTTCCAGGGCTTCAATTAAAAAACCCCCTTTTTTACAGTTCGGAAATTGCAATTAGATTTGAACTAGGGGGAAATCTTAATGAGAGTAGTAGGATCGAAAGAGTAGTTCATAGGGCATTGTCTATATTTAACGAATTTAATCAGCCTACTGATGACGTATATCTAACGGTTTTTGTTGATAGTTGGGATGAAAATCCGGTTGCTTCTTTTGAGAAGGATGTTTATGAACTATTTCTCACGTATGCGTCTGGAGTCAGATATGAAAATATTGACAAGCTAGAGCAAGAGTTTCGCTACAAAGACCCGGATGACAATAACGACGACGATACTATTACGTTACGATATTGCACAAAGGTGAAAGTGAAAGATTTGAAGTTAGAAGAATTACTAGGTGCAATTGCAAATCGAGAAATTGGTTACGAGCCGCGCGTTATTGGAGATATCTTTGTGGTCAATGAAACGAAGAGATCCATATTTTATGTTTACGATGACAGAGGAATGGATGTTGTAGCAGATAATACAAAGACGTTAAGAGCAGTTTATGAAAAATATAATAACTGGATATTAGATTATGACCGCAGTCGAATAGATAAAATATTTTCTTGATAAGTCCTTGGAGGATATTCCCTCAAAGGCATTTTTGTACCCCAGCCAGTGCCGGATGAAGGGGTCAGTTGCGTTAATGCTTAGTGTTATTGTTAATGAATCAACTATAGAGATGAGTAATTCTGGAATAATTACAGGACAAATCTATTTTCAAATTGAGGATATATATTTTCCTGAGTTATATTGGGACGACTTTGTTGTAAAGACGCTTGAAAAAGCTGACGCAGGTGCCATAGCTGAGTTTAACTTTATGGATAAAAATCGTGAAAAGTGGCGTTGAGTTTTTTGTGAAGAAAAAAGTTGGTGAAGAAGTAATTTTTAAAATAGAAACAGAGTTTAAACTTCTCCAAAAATCCATAGCTCGAGCTACTAAACAAGTAATTGGGGTAATTGATACTGAGCAATGGTTAACTGAAGATATTGAAAATCTAAAGAGATTTGTTTTGAGATTTAATTTTGAGCCGACCGTAAGGGGATTTCCCCGAAAGTTGCTTTTTTGAAAGCCAACGGTCGTCATCTATAGAATTCTACTTATCACAATAATTACAGCAATAACTCCAACTAAAATCAGCAAATTAGTGATTTGTCTTAACAACCCGGGCACTCCAGTGGAGTGGAGTTTATGTTCATTCGTATCAAAATGCGCCTTGGCGCCGTGCGGATCGGCTAGATGAGAGAAGGGTTTTCCATGATCGTTATTATCCATGAAGTGTACCTCCTTTCTTAATTGAAATTATTGTACCAGTTATTTACTTTCACTACACCGTTATGAGCTATACTAGATTCAAACGATATGGGAAATGGGGTGCCAGATGAACGAGGAACGGAGAGACGAGATCGGGCGGAGTTTTCTGTTGACGCCGGAGATTTCGCAGGAAGAGCTGGATGGGCTGGAGATTCAGGAGCTGATTTTTCTGGTGCATGCGGCCAAACGGTTTAAGGCGGAGGAGGCTTTTCCGGATGTGTATTTGGATGAACGGATGAAGGCCTTTATTGGCGTGCTGTACGAAAAAATAAAAACCGCCGAAACGCTCTACCTCGCGTGCGACCAGGCAACCGGATATCCTTACGTGGATGGGGACGATCGGGTATGGATGTTCTCGCGGAAGGTATTCGCCGAGAACGCGGAGGATTATTTCCGGCAGCAGCTGCTGATGCTGGAGATGCAACCGATCGGCGGGGAAGAAGTGCTAAAGACGTTCGCGCAGCTTCATATTTTGGGGTTATCGAAGGTCCTCGTGGACAACGGGCAATATCATATTGAAATCCAGCGGGATGAGATCTTGCCGCCACCGGATTGGACGGGGACGCCGGAGATCAGCATTCCCGTCACGAATCCGGGGTTGCAGCGAGCAATGATTCGTTTCTTCCAGACGTTGCACGCACCGACTGGCGATCCGGAGGCCCGGGGGCAGCAGCTGAACGCGCTGGAGGCTGAGATGCTGGATGAAATCCTGCAGGCGAAGTTTCTGGTGCCCATGCAAGTGAAGGAGTCCGACGCCTCGCCCGCGGATGAGCACGGCATGAAAACCTTAAAGCAAGGGACAATCCTGCAATTTGGCGTGCTCAGCGCGAAGGATGGCTCGGCGTGGCTGCCGGCATTTACGGATTGGCCGGAGTTCGAGAAGGTCTACGATAAAACGGCTTGGAGCAGCAACATCGCATCCTATGACGACCTGCTGACGGTATCTGGTAACTTGGAGGGGGTCGTCATTAACTGCCGCGGCATCTCCCTGCAAATCGACGCGAAAAATCGGGAGCGGATCGAAGCCTTTCGTCAGGAGCGCGGTGTGTAGCCGCAGCGGTCCACCGCTATAGTGCAAAGTAACCCGCTACTGTCTGCCGAAGCCCCGTAGCAGTGCGGTCTTTTTCGCATAAATCCCCCGACTTTGGCACAACCTTCCTGCATGGATGTCATTTGTTCAGGGAAGGTGGATGGGGCTGATGATGTGGCTCTTTGTTTTGATTGCTTTTGTGGTGCTTCTGGCGGTTGGATGGGATTTATTTCGGAAGCTGTACCCGCCTTTTGGAGGGAAGCCGTCGCCTGCAGACCTGCAGCGCTACCGGAAATCTCCGAATTATAAAGGAACGAAGTTCGAGTACCCCTTGGAAACAAAAATATATAAGCCGTCACTGGGCAGTTTCTTTACGGCGATGCGCGAATATGTGCAGCGGAAACCCGAACTGAAGCCAAAGCGGCCATTGCCCCAAGTCAAGCTCGACCGGGAGGTGATGGAAGAGATCCAGGAGGATACGGTGATCTGGTTTGGCCATTCGGCGCTGCTGTTGCAGATCGGGGGAACCCGGCTGTTGTTAGACCCGATGTTTGGCCAGACTTCGTCGCCGATTGGAGGCGGCAAAAGATTCAACCGTGAGCTGCCCTTCGGCCATCTGGACGAGCTTCCTCCGGTGGATGCTGTCGTGTTGTCTCACGATCACTATGACCATCTGGATTACGGGACGATCCGGCGAATTAAGGATCGGGTCGGGCAGTTCATCGGACCGCTGGGCATCCGTTGTCATCTGGAGCGGTGGGGCGTCAAGCCTGCTCGAATCAGCGAATACGATTGGTGGGAGGAGCTGGAGCTTCATGGTGTCCGGTTGGTCTGCACGCCGGCTAGGCACTATTCAGGCAGAGGGCTGCTTAGCCAAAACGGCGGGCTCTGGTGCTCCTGGGTCATTACCACGCCGGAGAAGCGGGTTTATTTTAGCGGGGATAGCGGGTATGGCCCGCATTTTAAGGAAATTGGCGACAAATACGGCCCCTTCGACCTCACTTTGATGGAATGCGGTCAGTATGACGACCGATGGTGGGATATCCATATGCTGCCGGAGCAAACGGTACGGGCTCATCAGGACGTGAAGGGGAACGTGTTGCTTCCCATTCATTGGGGGACTTTCTCGTTGGCGATGCACAGTTGGTATGATCCCATTCGCCGGCTAAGTATAGAAGCTAGGTTGCGGGAGATATCGTTAACGACGCCTAAAATCGGGGAGCCGGTCCGGATTGGGAGTTCGGAATACCCGACCGAGGTTTGGTGGCCAGCCGTCAGCGCAGCGCGAAAGACTCCCAAGTTTCGTGGGGCTCGTCCCTCCGGTACAATGGAGTAGGGAACGATGAACGTCTTGCGGGGAGATCCGTCAGGGGTAACCTTGCAAGGACGATGAGAAGGAGAACGTGATGAACGAACCAAGCGCAAATCCGAACGCCGGATGGAATTTCGATCATAGTTACGCTAGGTTGCCGGAGTTTTTCTATACGAAGCAGGAGGCCAAGCCGGTTCGGGCACCCCAGCTGATCGTGCTCAACGACAAGCTGGCGGCAGAGCTTGGGCTGAATGCGGAGGCGCTGCGAAGTGAGGAGAACGTGGCCGTCTTTGCCGGCAACCGGCTGCCGCCGGGGGCGGAGCCGCTGGCCCAAGCTTATGCGGGCCACCAGTTCGGGTATTTCACGATGCTGGGGGACGGCCGGGCCCTGCTGCTCGGGGAGCAGATCACGCCTGGCGGCGATCGCTTCGACATCCAGCTCAAGGGCTCCGGCCGGACGCCGTATTCGCGCGGCGGGGACGGGCGTGCCGCGCTGGGGCCGATGCTGCGGGAGTATATCATCAGCGAGGCGATGCACGCGCTGGGCATTCCGACGACCCGCAGCTTGGCGGTGGTGACCACCGGCGAGACGGTGGTCCGCGAACAGGACTTACGCGGGGCGATTCTCACCCGCGTGGCGTCCAGCCACGTGCGCGTCGGCACGTTCCAGTACGCCGCGCAATTCGGCGAGCTGACGGACGTCCGCACGCTCGCCGACTACGTGATCCAGCGCCATTACCCGCAGCTGGCCGAGCTCGCCGACACCGGCGAGGCTGGCCGCTACCTGGCGCTGTTACGGGAGGCGACCCAGCGCCAGGCCGCCCTGATCGCCCAGTGGCAGCTTGTCGGGTTCATCCACGGCGTGATGAACACCGACAACATGACCCTCAGCGGCGAGACGATCGACTACGGGCCTTGCGCCTTTATGGACGCGTACGACCCCGCGACCGTGTTCAGTTCCATCGACCGTCATGGCCGCTATGCCTACGGCAATCAGCCATCCATTGCGGTATGGAACTTGTCCCGGTTCGCCGAAAGCCTGCTGCCGCTGCTGCATGACGAGGAGGAGCAAGCCGTCCGGCTCGCCGAAGAAGCGCTGAAGGGCTTCGCCGGACAGTTCGAAGCGGCATGGCTGAAGGGGATGCGGTCGAAGCTGGGCTTGTTTGGCGAACAGGCGGAGGACGCCGCCCTGATCCATGATCTGCTTGGCCTGATGCACCAGCACCATGCCGACTACACCAATACGTTCCTCGCTTTGACCTTTGGCCGGTTGGAGGAGCCGCCGATGGCGTGCACGCCGGAATGGGCGGAATGGCTGGAGCGTTGGCGGGCACGGCTCGCAGGACAGCCGGAAACGGACGACGCGGTCCGGGAGCTGATGCACCGCAGCAACCCGGCGGTCATCCCGCGTAACCATCGGGTGGAGGAAGCGCTCGAAGCCGCCGTGAAGCGGGAGGATTACAGCGTGATGGAGCGGCTGCTCCAAGCGTTGGCACAGCCTTTCGCCCATACGCCGGAGCAGGCGGACTACGCCGAGCTGCCGCCAGCCAGCGACCGGCCGTACCGGACGTTTTGCGGGACATAACCGTGCGGCGGGTACGCAACTTTTTTACGTTGAGGAGTGATTTTTTTCGTTATGAGCCTGATTGCGAAACTGGATAAATCCGATGTCAAACAAGCGATTCTGGAGGCTTATCACTTCCGTCATGCCTGCAAGCAATTCGATCCGGACCGAACCCTTCCGGAGGAAGATTTCCGGTTTATCCTGGAGGCAGCCCGCTTATCCCCCAGCTCGGTTGGCTTAGAGCCGTGGAAATTCGTTGTGCTGCAGAAGCCGGAGCTCCGCGAGAAACTTCGCGCCGTCTCCTGGGGAGCTCAAGGGCAACTGCCGACCGCCAGCCATTTTGTCGTGATTTTGGCTCGGACGATGAAGGATCTGAGATATGACGCCCCTTACGTCACGCATATGATGAAAGAGGTCCACCACATCCCCGACGAAATTGTGGACCAGATGCTGATGGGGAATTACCGGACCTTCCAGGAGTCCGATTTCCGGCTGCTCGAAAGTGACCGTGCGATGTTCGACTGGGCGTGCAAACAGGCTTATATCGCCCTCGGCAACATGCTGACAGCCGCGGCGCTGATCGGCGTAGATTCCTGTCCGATCGAAGGCTTTGATCGAGACAAGGCAGAGCAGATCCTCCGGGAGGAAGGTCTGTTGGAAGATGACCGGTTTGGCATTGCTTGCTTCGCCGCCTTTGGCTACCGCGTGAAGGAGCCGCGTCCCAAATCGAGGCAGGCGCTGGACGACATCGTGACCTGGGTGCGGTAACCGCCTATCCTTCGTCTACGCCTTGTATAAGTTCGGCAGGATTAGTAACATTATCTACAAAGAAAAATCAAGAATAGAAGCAGAAAGCTTAGGAGGCGGCTAACATCCTCGGCTCTGCACACGAATTACGCCTATCGGCGTTCGGCTTCCTTCTTGGTGCTGTACGATCAGAAATAGACCGTTTCCTTGGTGAGTGGGCGGTCTATTTCTTTTTTAAGTAGCCTCATACCCCCCATTTGGCAACGCCCCCCGCAATGCAGTATACTCTGCTTGAATCCTTCGATCATCCACTCTTCACATAGGAAAAGGCGGTATCCTACATGTATATCACTTTAGGTATTTTACTTGTCATCTTCATCGGCGTTACGCTCTTTCTCCGACTGCACCCGGCCTTTGGCGGGAAGGCCTCTCCTGCGGAGCTGGCGCGTTACTCGCAATCTCCGAACCGGCAGGGAAGGAAGTTTGTGTACACCGCACCCACTTCCTTGCTCCAGCCTGCTTCGGGCAGCATGGTTTCGGTGCTGCGGGATTACCTGCGGGGGAATCCGCGGGTAAGGCCGGATCGGCCGCTTCCGGTCGTGCAGCTGACGCCGGAGACACTGGGGAACCTGGACCGCGACATGGTCGTTTGGTTGGGCCATTCGGCACTGCTCCTGCATTTCGGAGGTAAGCGTCTCCTGCTTGACCCGATGCTCGGCCCGTCGCCCACGCCGGTCCCTCCGTTTGGCGGCAAGCGGTTTAACCAGCAGCTGCCGTTTGATCTGGAGGACTTGCCGGCCGTTGATGCGGTGATCTTGTCCCATGACCATTATGATCATTTGGACTATGGGACCATCAAGAAGTTGAAGGATAAGGTGGGGCGGTTTTTCGTCCCGCTAGGGGTGGGCAGTCACCTGGAACGCTGGGGCGTGGATCCGGGGCGGATCAGTGAGCATGACTGGTGGGAAGAGCTGGAATGGAACGGCTTGAAGCTCGCCTGTACGCCAGCTCGTCATTTCTCGGGTCGGGGCCTTGCGAATCGGAACGGCACGTTATGGTGTTCCTGGGTGATTGCGTCGGCGGAGCGTAAAATATTTTTCAGCGGGGACAGCGGGTATGGTCCACATTTCAAGCAGATTGGTGAGAAGTATGGGCCGTTTGATTTGGCTTTGATGGAATGCGGACAATACGATCCACGCTGGATCGACATCCATATGCTCCCCGAACAGTCGGTGCAAGCCCATGTGGACGTACAGGGCGGCTTGCTCCTCCCGATTCACTGGGCGGCGTTCACGTTGTCGCTGCATGATTGGAACGACCCTATTCGCCGTGCGACAGCAGAAGCCGAACGCCGGAACGTGCCCATCGCCACGCCGAAAATCGGCGAATCGGTCTATATCGGAGACCCGGCCTATCCCAAAGAGGCCTGGTGGGCTTAATGCAGGCCATAACGAACATGAGGCTTTCCCGAGGTGGCGGCCATTCGGAAAAGCCTCTTTTTGCTAAGAATCTACTTATACCCCCGGAACGTCTGCTTCATGATCTTCTCTTCCAGCCGAATGCGGTTGAACAAGGTGATCAGATGCAGCACGAACAAAGGTGTAAACACGACCCAGCCCTGCGAAATGATCGCGAAGCTAAGCACCTCCGGGATGATGTTCAGGTAATAATTGGGGTGCTTGACGCGCCTGAACAGCGGGGTTTCAATCAACTGATGGCCCTTGGCAATATAGATTTTGAAGGTCCAAAAGCGTCCGAGCGTTCGCCTGAGGGAGTGGACGCCGTCAGCCGGTTGGTCGCGGCCTATACAGCGCTGATCAATCCGCATACGGTCGTGTTCTGCCATGATGAGGTCAGTGTTCTCTTGTTGAACGAAATCCAAGTGCAAAGCAGCTGGGACTTCATCTGATGATTTCAACCCGTGGATAAGGAGAAGGAGATAAAAACAGATGGCAACATTTTTTCTATTGATCATTTATTTGGCCTTCATCAGCTTAGGGCTGCCCGACTCGCTGCTGGGCTCGGCCTGGCCGATCATTCGCGGTGAGCTCGGCGCTCCGCTGGGCACCGCCGGCGTATTATATATGATCGTCGCCGCCGGCACGATCGTATCGAGCTTGGCCAGCGGCTCGTTGTTAGGCCGGTTCGGCACGGGCAAGGTGACCCTGGTCAGCTGCCTGATGACGGCTGCAGCCTTGCTTGGCTATTCGGCGGCACCGTCGGTGTTCTGGCTGGCCGTTTGTGCGATTCCGCTTGGCCTGGGTGCCGGGGCGGTTGACGCCGGCCTCAACAACTACGTGGCCGCGCACTACAAAGCGCATCACATGAGCTGGCTGCATTGCTTCTGGGGTGTTGGCGCGACGCTGGGGCCGGTCATCATGGCCGGGTTTATGTCCGGCGGCGGTCACTGGCGCAGCGGGTACTTGACCGTGTCGATGATTCAATTTGCGCTGGTTGTTATTTTGCTCTTCTCCCTGCCGCTTTGGGATCGTGTGGCCCGGATCGCCGGCGGTTCGCGGAAGGAAGAGCTAAGTGAATTGGAAGCGGAGCAGCCGGACACCGGTCCGGTGAAGCCGCTGCGGATTCCCGGCGTCAAGCTGGCCCTCGTCTCGTTTCTGTTCTATTGCGGGGTAGAATCCACGGTGGGCCTATGGGGCAGCAGCTATCTCGTTGGCATCAAAGGGGTTGATGCGGCGACGGCGGCGAGCTGGGTTTCGCTGTATTTTGCCGGTATCACGGTTGGCCGCTTTATAGCCGGATTCGTCACGTTCAAAGTTAGCAACCGCATGATGATTCGCGCTGGCCAGATCATCGCCCTGCTCGGCGCAGTCGTGCTGGTTCTGCCGTTGCCCGCGGCCCTGTCGTTGGTCGGCTTACTGATCATCGGCCTTGGCCTCGCCCCGATCTATCCGTGTATGTTGCATGAAACGCCGGTCCGCTTCGGCAAGCGGCAATCCCCGACGATCATGGGCTACCAGATGGCCGTGGCGTATACCGGCAGCACGTTTATGCCGCCGTTGCTCGGGTTCCTGGCTTCGCACTCGACGATTGGCGTGTTCCCGGTGTACATCGTGCTGTCGGCGGCAGCCATGTGGCTGTTCTCCGAGCGGTTGAACGTCTTCTTGAAAGCGAGAAGCCATGCCCCGCAAGAGAGCGTGGTCTCTCCGCAATAGTCCGTCCCTTCAGAAGCTAGCTTCGTAGGTGAGTCAAACCCTATGAGCCAGCTTCTTTTTCATGCCCCCGATTTTCATCCGTCAACCGGCTTTCTTGGCTAGAAACACGCCATAGGATAAATGCTTCCGGTAACGTTGCAGGAAGGCTTCATTTTCTCTGAAAAATATGCCCACGGCGGGATCCTGCAGCGCCTCTAAATCAATGATACGGTACGGATCCAAAGCGTTCTGCCAATCGAAGGACATCGCTCCGTCTGCGTCCCCTTTCTCCTGCTGCTGTCCGCTTGGGTCTATTCCGGTTTCCGGTCCCCACTGCCGAACGTCCTGAAAACCGGCATCCCGCAGCATCCGCATCCAGGCAGCAGCGTCAGGCAAACGCGGATTGCCGTACAGCTCGCGCATCTCCCGCTCCAGCGCCGGATGAGGCTGCGTCCGAAACAGCTCACGGTCCCACGCTTGCCCGCCCTTACGCAGGACGCGGTGATATTCACGGAACGCCTTCACGGGATCGGCGGCGAACACCGTCACCGACTCGGCGATGACCGCATCATAGGTGTCCGAGCGCAGCGGGATGGCGGTGATATCACCTTGAATCCATTCGATTTGCAGTTGCTGCTGCTGCGCTCTGTGCTCGGCTTTCTCCAGCATCACGATACTTTGATCCATCGCCGTGACCTGCGCTCCCATCTGGGCTAACAGGCAGGCCGTTCTGCCCGTTCCGCAACCAACCTCCAGCACGCGCATTCCAGGTGCAATGCCAACAAACTGAATAAAATCGAGGGTTCCCTGAAATCCCCCCGGATGTGCCGAGCCTTCCCCAACGGCGGCGATGATTTCGTGATAATTCATCCTATAGCTGCCCCTCCTTTATCAACTTCCCCCACTTCTCTCAACAGCAGAATATGCCGCCGCGTCTCCAGCGCGATTAAGATAGGCTTTCACCTCGGGAGGAGGCCGCGGTTTTGAAGATTTGTTTCGTGAGCAGGACATTCGCCCTGTACAAATATCCGGGTGGTGAATAGGATAAATGAGCATTCGAGAGGGGAGGCACGAGTCTATGCAACAGATCTATCCGCTTGGCGTAGAAACCTGCAAGCCGCATATCGGCAAAACCGTATGCGCTGTACTTCGGGACGGCCGCTATTACATTGGTACGATCACCGATGTGAACGAAAAGGGCATTCAACTGAACGGAGGATACGCTTCGGGGGCCAACGTTCTCTCTACCCAACCCGCCAAAGCCAAGAAGCAGCTCCAGCAGCTGAAATCCAAATCCAAAGGCAACCATAAAGCTTCAACCAAAGCGGTTCCCCAAGCCAACGACCAGGCACAAACGAAGGCGTACGGCTATGGGCCGGGGTATCCGGTTTATGGAGGATATCCGGGGTACGGTTTTCCGGGCAATCCTTATGGCGCCTATGCGCTGGATTGGGCGGCGATCGCTTTGCTGTTCCTTATTCCGTTTTTGTTTATCTGATGAAGCCTGTGCCGTCATGCGGCGATCCGAGTCAATTTCGTCTTTACGCGAAAATTGGCTCTTTTTTTATGCGCGAAGCAGAAGAAAACGCTTCATAAAAGGGCTTTCCGATGTATAATGAACATAGTTGTAGACAAGTAGACAAGATTACGCGGAAAAGAGGTTGAACCATGTTCAGAGCCACGGAGGATCAGGAATTCTACGAGTTGCTAAGTCCTACACTTCTGCCTAAAGCGTCGGGATTCCTATGGAACGAAACGATGATGATTCACATGAACTGCCGGGGATATGCTGTTGCCCAATTCATGCAGCCGGAGCCGGCCAAGTATTCGCATGCCCCGAATCTGGAAGCGAAGACGTTTATGCAGCCGGAACAGCCATATTATGCGCATCATCCGGGCCGTTTCGTGTTTGTGAAGGACGAGGAAGATCAAAGTCTGTTTTCTGCGCCATATGAACCGATGCGGGTCAAGACCGACAGCTATGCCTTTGCCTTGGGACAGAGCCGGATCGTCTGGAAGGTCGAGCATCAGGGCGTGTTGATCGAAATGAGCCTCAGCTTGCCGAAGAAGGATCCGCTGGAGCTTTGGCGGGTGAAGGTGACGAATGTGTCGCAGCGGGCGCGGAAGCTGAGTATCTACCCTTACTTCACTGTGGGTTATATGTCTTGGATGAACCAATCCGGCGAATACCATGAGGACCTGCAGGCAATCGTCTGCTCTTCGGTGACGCCGTATCAGAAATATCAGGATTACGATAAGATCAAGTTTTTCCGTGACAAAACGTTCCTGATCGCCGAACAACCGCCGGTGTCCTGGGAAGTGAATCAGGAGGCGTTCGAGGGAGAAGGCGGGATCACCCGTCCGTCCGCCTTGGAACAAGCGGAGCTCGCGAAGGGAGATGCGCGGTACGAGACGCCAGTAGCCGTTATGCAATACCGGATGGAACTGGCGGCAGGGGAAACGCGGGAATACCGCTTCCTGTTCGGCCCGGCCCGGGATGAGCAGGAGATTGCGCAAATTCGGGAGACATACTTCGGCAAGGCTGGCGATCTGGGAGAAGACGGATTTCTGGCTGCCGAACGCGAATACGACCAGTATATTCGGGAAGGACGGGGCTGCCTGACAATCTCCACCCCCGACAAGGATCTCGATCTGTTCGTCAATCGCTGGCTGCCGCGGCAAATTTATTATCATGGACAGACGAACCGCCTGACCACCGACCCGCAAACCCGGAACTATTTGCAGGATCACATGGGTATGAGCTATATCAAGCCGCAGGTGGCACGGGCATCGTTCTTGACGGCGCTGAGTCAGCAGAAAGCAAACGGCGCCATGCCGGACGGAATCGTGCTGCATCCGGACGCTGAACTGAAATATATCAACCAGGTGCCGCATACGGACCACTGTGTCTGGCTGCCCATCTGTCTCAGCACGTATTTGGATGAGACGGGAGACTACTCGATTCTGGAGGAAAAGGTGGCCTATGCCGACAGTGAGGAAGCCGAACCTGTATATGTCCATGTCGATAAAGCGATGCGTTGGCTGATGAACGACCGCGACGAGCGGGGGCTGAACTACATCAACCAAGGCGACTGGTGCGACCCGATGAATATGGTTGGCTACAAAGGGAAGGGCGTGTCCGGCTGGCTGACGATCGCCACGGCGTATGCGTTCCAGGTTTGGGCCGGCATTTGCGAGAACATCGGACGGCCTGAGGCTGCACGGGATTACCGTGCGGCGGCGGAGGAGACCAACGAAGTGGTGAACCGCTACTTGTGGGACGGCGAATGGTATGCACGGGGTATCACCGATGATAACGTCGTGTTTGGGATTAGCACTGATGAGGAAGGCCGGATCTTCATCAACCCGCAGGGCTGGTCGATGTTGAGCGGCGCGGCCGACGCCGACAAACGCGAGAAGCTGATGCGTGCGGTGCGCGAGCAGCTGGAGACGCCGTACGGCGTTGAGAAGCTCGCTCCTTCCTACACGAAGATGCGCGAGGATGTCGGCCGGGTCACGCAGAAGCACCCGGGCTCGGCGGAGAACGGCGCGGTGTACAATCATGCCGCTGCCTTCTACATCTACGCGTTATATACGGTGGGTGAGCGGGACGATGCCTTTCGGCTGCTGCGCAAAATGCTGCCCGGCCCGGATCTCGAGGATATCGTGCAACGGGGACAGCTGCCGGTGTTCATCCCGAACTACTACCGGGGAGCCTATCGGCAATTCCCGCGGACGGCAGGACGCTCCAGCCATCTGTTCAACACGGGCACGGTGCCGTGGGTGTACCGCTGCTTAATCGATGGGCTGTTTGGCGTGCAGGGCACGAAGGACGGCATCCGCGTGAGCCCGCAGCTTCCGTCCCATTGGAACGAAGCGGCGATCACGCGCGAATTCCGGGGTGCCACGCTGCACGTAGATATCCGGCGGGACGCAGCGGTAACAGAGACCGAGGTTTACGCGGATGGCGAGCGGCTGCCGGAAGGCGTGCTGCGGAATGTGCAGCCGGGCAAGACTTACCGCGTGCAGGTGAAGCTGCCAGCCGGAGCGTAAGCGAAAGCGGCGGAAGCAAGAAGAAGCAAGAAGCGCAAGCGTGTCGGGGAAGATCCCCTGCGCTTGCGCTTTTTTTCGCGTTGCCTGTGTTTCATGCGTCTCCCTCCTGCAATTTAAGAAAAACTTTATTTTTTCCTCCCATTCTTCTTAAATTATAAAAGTTATCCTAAGGGGGAAGAAAAGCTAGGGGGAAATCGACGTGAAAAAGTGGATAATTTGCCTAATGCTCCTGGTGCTGCTGGGATACGGGGTTTCTAAATTTAAGACCGAAACGGCCCGATCACCGCAGGATTCAGCGCCGCCCGTAGAGGACGTTGAGCCGAATGAGGTTTCGGATTCGTCGCTGGCTGCAGAAGGAATGACGATCCACGTCACCAAGGAGATGATATATCAGGGCGATTTGCTGCTGGTGAACAAGGACCATCCGGTTCCGAAGGGGCTGCACCCCGATAAGGAAGCCGTTAGTCTGGTGAAGAACCCCGAATTGATCGACGGATTTGGAGTGTTGGATAATAAAGTGCTGTTGTCGCCGCGCATGGCGGAACGTTTTGCAACGATGGTGAAGGCCGCCGGGGAGGAAGGAATCAACCATTTCCTGATCAGCAGCGGGTACCGGGACGAAGAGAAGCAGGACGAGCTGTACCGCCAAATGGGTTCCAAGCTGGCGCTGCCTGCCGGATACAGCGAGCATAACCTGGGGCTGTCGCTGGACATCGGGTCGTCCCAAGCGGAGATGAATGTCGCCCCGGAAGGCCGGTGGTTGAAGGAGAATGCATGGAAATATGGATTTATTTTGCGATACCCGGACGACAAAACGGCGATCACAGGCATTCAGTTCGAGCCTTGGCACTTCCGGTACGTGGGTCTGCCGCATAGCGCCATCATTCACGAAAACGGGTTTGTGCTGGAGCAATACTTGGATTATCTGAAGGAGCAACAGTCGGTGAGCATCACAGTACAAGGCCAGAAGTATCACGTCTTCTACTATCCGGTATCCAAAGATCGGACCATTGAGGTGCCGGCGCAGGGCAGTTATGAGATTTCCGGCAACAACATGGACGGAGTTATTGTGACCGTTCGCGAGTAATCCGGCAGCGAGGCAGGAGATCATGAAAGCGAGGGGATCCAATGGGGCCAATGGGAACGATTGCAATATACAAGAGAGGGCTGAATATGGGAATACCGGGGGCGATGATCGTTCCCTTTCGAGAGCTGCCGGATTCGGCGGCCTTTGGTTTGTTCGGCTTGTTTCGCGTGTTTGGTGAGAGCATTTGTTTTGCAAACTTTTTGTAAGTTTCTTGACAAAAGGAATCTTGGTGACTATCATTAACTCAAGTTTGATTAATTCAAATAAAGGATATTGGAGAAGTTCGGAATCGTACCTGATGGTGTAACAGCATTGTTTTGGGGCAAAATAATGTCAGGTGGATTAACGAAGCCAAGAAATCAATCGAGGAGGAAAATAGCCATGTCTAAATTGAACATCGGGATTATCCTGGGAAGTACCCGCGATGGGCGCGTGAGCCCGCAGGTCGGAGAATGGGTGAAGAAGCATGCGGATGCTCGCGGCGACGCCAATTATGAAATCGTTGACATCGCGGATTACAAACTGCCGTTGCTCGGCGAAGCCGATGCCAGCGAGCAAGCAGCGGCTTGGAATAGCAAGCTGAACAGCTTGGACGGTTTCGTATTCATCGTGCAAGAATACAACCACAGCATCACAGGTGCCCTGAAGAACGCGCTGGACTATGCGCGTGAAGCGTGGAACAACAAAGCAGCCGGGATCGTCAGCTATGGTTCCGTAGGCGGCGCTCGTGCAGCAGAACACCTGCGCGGCATTCTGGGCGAACTGCTGGTTGCGGATGTGCGTGTACACGTTGCCCTGTCGCTGTTCACCGATTTCGAGAACTACAGTGTCTTCAAGCCGGCAGACCTGCACTTGAAGAACCTGAACGACATGCTGGACCAAGTGCTTGCTTGGAGCGGCGCGTTGAAGACGCTGCGTTAAGATTCATTTCCGACTTCGATTTTGAAACCCCTGTGCCTAATGATATGGCGCGGGGGTTTTTTGCATGATTGCCGGTGCAGGTAATGCCTCGTATAACGATATCGATCTCCTGAGGCGCGCTATTGCTGTGACGTTTGTCATATCGATGAGACGGTACGTTTGCTAATTGTACCTTAGGAGGTGGACGACGCATGAAAGTCAATTATCCCTTGAAGGGAACTCCGGATCTCAAAGAGATCAAGGAATCCCTCAAACCGTTTGGCGGTCGCTGCGCAAAAATTGTCGATGGTACGTTGGAATATCAGATTAAGAATGAGAATGAGAAAGCCGCTTATGAAGCCATGAAGGAACAAGGCTACATTGAATAATTAGCAGCAATGAAAAAAAGGGTGTTCCCTGTCACGAAGTGACATGAGGGGCACCCTGCTTTTTAGTATAGATGTACATAAAATGTGGTGGATTCACCCAGCTTACTTTTGGCATAAATTTTTCCCTTGTGCTGTTCGACAATCGATTTCGCGATGGCCAGCCCAAGTCCATAACCGCCTTCTTTGCAGCAGGATCATCACCACCTGCGGAAAACGTATAGAACCTTCCGGGCTGTGACATCCAGGAAGACGAGTATATATCCGCTGTCCGTAGAGCGTACGTTGTAAATCCAGCGGCTTCCGTCCAGGCTGAATTGCCCGCTACTCTGGCGCTTGTCCACCGCCTTCTCCAACGCTTCGTTGTAAAAATCCTCATCCATGTCAAATTTGGACATGTAGGAGATCAACTCGAATTCTTGATCCGTTTGCAGCATAAATGAAATGGACCGATCAGGCGGTGCTTCTCCGGAACGATCCAGGGGCCGGTTTTTGCCCGGTGCGCCGCTTTCGACACTGCTGCTCCCGATTCCAGCGCCTATGGGGGGCCGTTGCGGCCGGGGGATTTTTCATAGGAATCCATGACTTTGTGTAAATCCATATTGATGTCGCTGTTCACGTTACCTTTAATCAACCTTAAGCTCAGATTTGGATGCGGTTGCTTCATTAATGAGCTGCGAATGATCTGATCTGCTAATGGGCTGCTTGTAGACACTTGTATGTACGTATGCGTTTGTATACACTTGTAGGCGCTCGAATGGCACGTATACGCTTGTATGCACTTGATTGTATGCCCTAACGCTGATGAGAAGCGCTAATGTGACGAAATCGAGGGTTTGGAAATTTTAACGCTGCTGAGGAGCACTATTTCAACAAAATCACTACTATTTAGTCGCAAAAAGAGGAAATAAGCACGTTGATCAGCGTTAGAGTCATAAAAAGAGCATTTTAGCCAATTTAAGCGCTGTGGCAAGCGTTAGATCCTTCGCGGTAAAGTGTCGAGGACGAATAAATTACGCCTCTCTGAGGTCCGTTACGGCTATGCTCCGCGCCGAATAGCTGTTGCTTGTCTTGCCCTTGTGCCCGGAGTAGCCGAGGTGGGGAGAGCATTTTAAACATGCCTTTCACATCTTTAAGGTTCGTTAAAGGTTAGGGGGCTATGATACAACCATGGCAAGCGGGAGATCACCTGCTGCAAGGCCGATAGCACTAGGAGAGAAAGGAAGGAACTGAAGTGTATGGCGATCAAGGTTTTCAATCGATACGAGAACAAATACCTGCTCGACGATGCGGCTTACCGACGGTTATATGCAGAGCTGCTGGAATATATGGAACCGGACGATTACAACAAACAACATGAATTTTACTCCATCAGCAACCTGTACTTCGATACCAAGGATGACACCTTGATCCGCACGAGTCTGGCCAAGCCCAAATATAAGGAGAAGCTCCGACTGAGAGCTTATGGTGTCCCGGACCCGAATGCGAAGGTGTACCTGGAGATCAAAAAAAGGTGTACGGGCTGGTGAACAAACGCCGGACGTCGTTGAGGCTGCAGGAGGCCTATGAGTTTGTACGGACGGGCATCGAGCCGGAGTACAAGGACTACATGCGGTGGATATCTCTATGTCGATGCGATGACCTTCTCGCAAACGCAGAAAGCAGGGACATTGGTCCATCTGGAGGATAAAGCAGGCAACGAAATCCTGACGTTTGCCCCGACGAAGAATTTCCAAAACGTCGTGATCAGCTCGCCGAAGTTGAAGAAAGGTAGCTATAACCTGTACACCGGCGGGACATCGACGGGCAGCGCGAAGGACGGACTTTATACAGATGGAAAGTACTCGGGTGGTACTGTTTTTGTCGAAAAATAGGGATTGACGGATTTGTATATACAAGTTAAAATGAAAACGCAAACAAAAAACATGTATATACAAGTTGAATAAAGGCGGTTTGGCATCATGTTCTATCGTTTGCTGCAAAATAAATTGATCATCTTTTAGGACATCAAGAAGGAGGAACCATCCATGAGTAACTACACGCAACCGGCAAACGATTTGCTGAAGCATGTCGGCGGCCGCGAAAATATTTCGGTTGTCACCCACTGTGCGACCCGCATGAGATTCGTGTTAAATGACCCGAAGAAAGCGGACGTCGAACAGATTCGGGCGATCAAATTGGTGAAAGGCACGTTTACCCAAGCCGGTCAGTTTCAGGTCATCATCGGTAACGAAGTGGCTTCATTTTATAACGAGTTCATTAAAATCGCCGGCGTCAGCGACACCTCGAAAGAGGAAGCGAAGGAAGCCGCCAAGCAGAACATGAACTTCCTGCAGCGGATGATTGCGCACTTGGCGGATATTTTCACCCCGCTGATTCCAGCCATCGTAGTTGGAGGTCTGATCCTCGGCTTCCGCAACATTATCGGGGACATCAAAATGCTGGACGACGGTACGAAAACCCTGGTCGAAGTATCGCAGTTCTGGGCCGGAACCCATGCGTTCCTCTGGCTGATTGGTGAAGCGATCTTCCACTTCCTCCCGGTCGGCATCACTTGGGCCGTCGCACGGAAGATGGGGGCTACGCCGATTCTCGGTATTGTGCTGGGGATCACGCTCGTCTCGCCGCAGCTGCTTAATGCTTATAGCGTTGCCGGTGCAACGGACATTCCGTTTTGGGACTTCGGGTTTGCCAAGGTGGAAATGATCGGTTATCAGGCACAGGTCATTCCGGCGATTCTGGCGGGACTGGTGTTGTCCTTCCTGGAGTTGAAGCTGCGTAAAATCGTGCCGCAATCGATCTCGATGATCGTTGTTCCGTTCTTTGCGCTGGTGCCTACCGTTCTGCTTGCCCACACGGTGCTTGGGCCGATCGGCTGGCATATTGGTTCGTTTATCTCGAATGTGGTTTATTCCGGTCTGACTTCGTCGTTCGGCTGGCTGTTCGCCGCGATCTTCGGATTCGCGTACGCGCCGCTGGTCATCACGGGGCTGCATCACATGACCAATGCGATTGACTTGCAATTAATGAGCGAGCTCGGTGGGACAAACCTGTGGCCGATGATCGCGCTCTCGAATATCGCGCAAGGCTCGGCCGTGCTGGCCATGATCTTTATCAATCGAAAAAATGAAGAGGAGAAACAGATCTCCATTCCGGCAACGATCTCTTGTTACTTAGGGGTTACGGAGCCGGCGATGTTCGGGATCAACCTGAAATACGGGTACCCGTTCCTCGCGGCGATGATCGGGTCGCTGGTGGCGGCGGTCATCTCGGTTGGCACGGGCGTCATGGCCAATTCCATCGGCGTTGGCGGCTTGCCGGGCATCTTGTCCATCCAGCCGCAGCACATGGTGACCTTCGCTTTGGCGATGGCCGTAGCGATCGTTATCCCGTTTATCCTCACGATGGTTTTTGCGAAAGCAAACATCGGCAAAGTATCTTTCAAGAAAAATTAAGCTCATGGCGGAGGAACAGGATTGTTCCTCCTTTGCGATTTTTGTGGGAAAGGGCAGGTGTTGGAAATGACGGAACCTTGGTGGAAGAAAGCGGTCGTGTATCAGATCTATCCGAAGAGCTTCAACGACACGACGGGCAATGGAGTCGGCGACCTGCAAGGAATCATTCGCAAGCTGGATTACCTTGCGGAGCTGGGCGTCGACGTGATCTGGCTGACGCCAGTGTACGACTCACCGCAACGGGACAACGGATATGATATTCGCGACTATTATCGGATCTTTGAGCCCTACGGCACGATGGAGGATTTCGACCAGCTGCTGGAGGAAGCCCATCGGCGCGGTCTCCGGATTCTGATGGATATCGTCGTCAACCATACGTCAACCGAGCATCCGTGGTTTGTCGCTGCCAAGTCGTCCAAGGACAACCCCTATCGGGATTACTATATTTGGCGGGACGGGAAGGAAGGCGGGCCGCCAAACAATTGGGTGTCCAAATTCGGCGGGGACGCTTGGCAATACGACGAAACAACGGACCAATACTATCTTCATCTCTTTGATGTGACCCAGGCGGATTTGAATTGGGAGAATGCCCGGATGCGCCAGGAAATTTACCAGATGATGAAGTTTTGGCTGGATAAAGGGGTAGATGGCTTCCGGCTGGACGTTATCAATCTGCTTTCCAAGGACCAGCGGTTTCTGGACGACGACGGATCGGTGGCTCCCGGAGACGGGCGGAAATATTACACCGACGGCCCGAAAATCCACGAATATCTGCAGGAGATGAACCGCGAAGTTTTTGCCGGGTACGATATGATGACCGTCGGGGAAATGTCGTCCACTTCGCTGGAGCACTGCATTCGCTATACGCATCCGGAACGGAAGGAACTCGACATGACCTTCAGCTTCCATCATTTGAAGGTGGATTATCCGAACGGGGAGAAATGGGCGAAAGGCGAGCTTGACTTCCTGCGGTTGAAGCAGATTTTGGCCGAGTGGCAGACCGGAATGTACGAAGGCGGCGGATGGAATGCGCTGTTCTGGTGCAATCACGATCAGCCCCGCGTGGTGTCACGGTTTGGAGACGACGGGAAGTATCACCGGGAATCGGCGAAAATGCTGGCCACAGCGATGCACATGCTGCAAGGGACCCCTTATATTTTTCAGGGGGAAGAATTCGGGATGACGAATCCGGGCTTCGAGCGGATCGAGGATTACCGCGACGTGGAGTCGCTCAACATGTACCGCATCCTGAAGGAGCGCGGCATGTCCGAGTCCGACATTCTGGAGATTCTGGCGCAAAAATCGCGGGACAACGGCCGAACGCCGGTGCAATGGAATGACGGACCCAACGCCGGGTTTACGACCGGTACGCCGTGGATTCACCCGGCGAACAATTACAAGGAGATCAATGCGGAGCGGGCGCTCGCGGATCCGGACTCGATTTTTTATCATTATCAGAAGTTAATCCGGCTGCGCAAGGAATATGAGGTGATTACAACCGGGCGGTTTGAACTGCTGGCCGAAGAAGACCCGGCGGTGTTTGCTTATGTGCGTGACGGCGGGGCGGAGAAGTTGATTGTGGTGAATAACTTTTTTGCGGAGGAGACGGAATTTCGGCTGCCTGACGGAGACGGCTGGCACGAGTACGAAAGCCGGTTGCTGCTGTCCAACTACGCGGATTCCCCGGCGGACCCGCAACATCTTCGGCTAAGACCCTACGAATCTGTGGTATATTATCTTCATAGAACGTAAAAAAGTTTGGGGTCGGAAGCATGACAAACAAGTATTTGGCGATTCACAACGACATTGCGCGGCAGATCGAAGCCGGGGAGATTGCGCCCCACTCGCTGCTCCCGTCCGAGCATGAGCTGAAGGAGCGTTACAACACGTCGAGGGAGACGATTCGCAAAGCCTTAACCCTGCTGGCACAGAACGGGTATATCCAGAAGGTGCAAGGCAAGGGCTCCATTGTGATCCGCAGCAGCATGGTGGATTTTCCCGTATCCGGGCTGGTGAGCTTTAAGGAGCTGGCCGGCAAGATGGGCGAGAAGCCCCGGACCCTGGTGCATGAGCTGTCCCGGGTGAAGCCAGATGCCTACGTGAAGCAGCAGCTCAATATCTCCAGTAAGGACGAGGTATGGAAAGTTGTGCGCATCCGGGAGTTTGGCGGGGGGAAGGTCCTGCTTGATAAGGATTTTTTGAACGCGAAGTACGTGCCGTCCTTAACCCGGGAAATCTGCGAGAACTCGATCTACGAGTATTTGGAGAAGGAGCTTGGGCTGAAGATCAGTTTCGCCAAAAAAGAAATCGTCATCGAGGAGCCTACCCACGAGGACAAGCAGCTGCTTGACCTGGAAGGCTTCCACAACATGGTCGTCATCCGCAGCCATGTCTATCTGGAGGACGCCAGCTTGTTTCAGTACACGGAATCCCGGCACCGGCCGGACAAATTCCGCTTCGTGGACTTCGCGCGGCGGATCCATTCCAATGGTTGAGCGTTACTCGCGCTAAGTCAGAAAGATAGCAAAGTTTGGAGCGTAAAGTAAAGACCGCCCTGAAATGGGGCGGCCTTTTTTGATGCAGTTGGACATTCAAATCAGCTTATGCGCATACCACTTCTTCCCGCGGAAGCGCCAGAGGAAGATGGCCCCGCGCACGCCCCACTCGCTGCACATCGCCACCCAAACTCCGAGGATGCCGAAGCCAAGCGTGATGCCAAGAACGTAGCCGAGAATGACCCGGAACAGCCACATCGTCAGCATCGAAGTGATTGAGGTGAAGCGCGAGTCACCCGCCGCCCGCAAGGCGGATGGCAGAATGAAGCTGATCGGCCAGAGCGGAACCTGGGCGATGGAGCTCACCAGGAGCACGAGAAAGATGTCGCCAACGATATCGGACGGCGGCGAGAAGATGCTCACGAGCGGTCGGAACAACGGCAGCAAAATTAAGCTAATCAAGGCCAGCGATCCGGACCCCAGCCAGAGGAAGGACTTAATGAACTTCCGCGCATCACTAACGCTGCCGCTGCCAATACATTGGCCAACGACGGTGACAATCGTCAGCGAGAGGGCGCCGGCAGGAATTTGGAACACCCCGGCCAGGGAACCGCCAATCGCATTCGTTGCAATCGCATAGGTGCCAAGGCTGACAATAAACACCTGAGTCAGCAGCTTGCCGCCGTTAAAGAATAGCTGTTCGGCGGCGAACGGGATGCCAATGAAAAGAATTTTTCGCAGTATCTCAATCGGGAAGTGGAACAGGTCGATCAGATGCAGGTGAAGAGAAGCCTCCATTTTGAACAAATAATAAAGTGCACAGGCCGCACCGGCGAACCGGGCGATATTGATCGCTAGAGTCATCCCGAGAACGCCCATGTCCAGAAGCGTGATCAGCAAGAGGTTCAGCAATACGTACAGCAGGTTCATGATCAGGGAAAGGGTTAAGGACGCCCGAGTTTTACCGATGCCCCGAAGTGCGGAGCAGACGGCCTGAACGACGGCCAGCCCGACGTAGGAGATGCTGCTGCCGATCAGATAGACGCGAGCATTGTCCAATACATCGGCCGACGCGGCGCCGAACAGCAGCTTGAGCAGCGGATTGTGAAAGCCGATCAACAGCAGCCCAATTACGACGGCGAGCAGGGTTACCGCCGTAACCGTAGCCGCAGAAGCGCGGGAGACGTTACGGTCGTTGCGGCTGCCTTTGTATTGGGCGACCACCACGGTTCCCCCGGTCGCGACAGCGACAAACACGCTGATCAGGAAGATATTCAGCGAGTCCACGATGTTCACCGCGCTGACAGCGGCGACGCCGGACGAGCTGATCATGGCGGTATTGACCAGATTAAGGCCAACGATAAAAGCCTGATCGATTAGAATAGGCAGAAACAAGGCAAAGATCTGCCGATAGTCCATGGACTCGCCGGACAGATGCTTTTCGAGGAAGGCGTTATTTTGCAGACGCGAAAATAGGGGCTTCAATCGTCATCACATTCTTTTCTTTATAATTGGTAGATCAAGCCAACACATTAATCTTATTATCGGATAATTCGTAATCAGGCTAAAGCAACTAAGTAACTAACCCGGATATCGCCGGGCAGGGTTGAAGATACCATTTCCGAAGGAGCCATGTCAATGCATTTCAGCGATCCTTGTTGCGGGGGGAGTTGGCGAGACGGGGGACATTTGGAAATTGCGGTTAGAGGTGGTACGATGTAGGGGATTGGGTGAATTTGACTTGGGAGGGGATTATTTTGAAAGCGCTATTTATTGGAGGCACGGGAACGATCAGCTCGGCGATTACCCGACAATTGGCGGAGGACAGCTCCTGGGAGCTGTATCTGCTGAACCGGGGGACTCGCAATAAGGATTTGCCGCCGGGCGTACATGTCATTGAGGTTGATATTCATCAGGAAGCCGAGGTGGCGAAGAAGCTCGAAGGTTATACCTTTGATGTGGTGGCGGATTTCATCGCGTTTGAACCGGCGCAGCTGGAACGTGATGTGCGCTTGTTTGCCGGGAAGACAAAGCAGTTTATCTTCATTAGCTCGGCTTCGGCGTATCAAACCCCTTTGTCGGATTACAGAATCACTGAAGGGACGCCGCTGTCCAATCCATATTGGGCCTACTCCCGCAACAAAATTGCCTGCGAGGAATATTTGATGAAGGAGTATCGCGAGAACGGCTTCCCCATCACGATCGTGCGGCCGAGCCACACTTATGATGAGCGTTCGATCCCGCTGGGTGTTCACGGCAACAAGGGGTCCTGGCAAGTGGCCCAGCGGATGCTGTTGAACAAGCCCGTTCTGATTCATGGGGACGGTTCGTCGCTGTGGACGTTAACGCATAACAGCGATTTTGCCAAAGGCTTTATCGGGCTGATGGGCAACGTTCATGCGATAGGAGAGTCGGTGCATATTACATCGGACGAAAGCGTGACCTGGAACCAAATTTACGAAATCATTGCGGATGCGCTGGGCGTGAAGCTGCGCGCGGTGCATGTCGCTTCTGAATTTTTGGCGGAGAACGGCCCGTACGACTTCCGCGGCGGACTGCTGGGTGACAAGGCCAATACGGTTGTCTTTGACAATAGCAAGCTGAAGCGGCTCGTGCCTGGCTTTACAGCTACGGTTCGCGTGGATCAGGGGATTCGGCGAACGGTAGAGCATATTCTGGCGCACCCTGAGCTTCAAGTGGCTGACCCTGAATTCGACGCCTGGTGCGACCGCGTGGTCGGGGCGATGGAAGCCGCCGCGAAGTTCATGAAGGAATAGGCGAGAGGCCATCGATGAGTATCGTACGTCAACCTACGTTCGTGTTGGCGCCGGATTCGTTTAAGGAGAGCATGACCGCCAAGGAAGTGTGTGAGGCTATGGAAAAAGGGCTTCGCAAAGCGTTCCCCGATGCGCATTACGTCCACATCCCGATGGCCGATGGCGGGGAAGGAACCGTTCAAGCCTTGGTTGACGCCACGGGCGGCAGGCTGTGCTCGCTGGAGGTGACGGGCCCGCTGGGGGAGCCGGTCCTGGCACAGTACGGCCTGCTGGGCGACGGGGAGACAGCGGCCATTGAGATGGCCTCGGCCAGCGGGCTCCACCTGGTGCCGCCGGATCGGCGCAATCCGCTGCAGACCACGACGTACGGCACCGGCGAGTTGATCTACGCCTGCCTGGATCAAGGCGTGCGCCGGATCATCGTCGGCCTGGGCGGCAGCGCGACGAACGACGGCGGCGCCGGCATGGCCGAGGCGCTGGGCGCGCGCTTCCTGGACGCGGCGGGCCGGCCGTTGGCGCGCGGCGGAGGCCGCCTCGGGGAGCTGGCGCGGATCGACGTGTCCGCGCTGGATCCCCGCCTGCAGCAGGCGCGCCTGATCGTGGCCTGCGACGTCGACAACCCGCTCTGCGGCGAGCGTGGCGCGTCCCGGGTGTTCGGGCCGCAGAAGGGCGCCACCGCCGCAATGGCGGAGCAGCTGGACGCCGCGCTCGCGCATTACGCGGAGGTGGCGCGGCGGCAGCTGGGCCGGGACGTGCGTGACGTCCCTGGCGCAGGGGCAGCCGGCGGGTTAGGCGCCGGGCTGTTGCTCTTTACGCAGGCCGAACTGCGCAGGGGCGTCGAGATCGTGCTCGACTTTACCGGCCTGCGGGAGAAGATGGCGGCGGCGGACGTGGTGTTCACCGGCGAGGGCGGCATCGACTTCCAAACGAAGTTTGGGAAGGTGCCCTACGGTGTCGCCCGAATCGCCAAGGCTGCCGGCAAGCGCGTGATCGCGATCGCCGGGACGATCGGCGACGGCGCAGACGCGCTTTACGCCGAAGGGATCGACGCGATCTTCGGCATCGCCCCCGGCGCGGCCGCCCTGCCGCAGCTGCTCGCTGACGGGCCGCGCAACGTGGAGCGCGCCTGCGAAAACATCGGCCGCCTGCTGCGGCTTGGCTGATGAGTGCACGGGCAGCGTCGTCGCGGCCTGCGGGGACGTATGCCGTCTACTCTCTTTGGACCATTATCCCGTTGCATCAGGGGATGGAGAAGATATCCATTCCCCGTTTCTGAACGAAAGGGATAATCGTGCAAAGAGGCGCGAGAAGAACCTTCATGCCGCCGCCCCCGCGCAGCAGCTCAAAGGGGAGAAATGTTGTATGGCCTACCTACAACATTTCTCCCTTTTTTAATATTTCGAGGTTGGAGGGGATACCAATGCAATCCGCTCTTTTTGACGATTATCCCGTTGCATCAGGGTGGAGAAATCCAACCTCCACTTCTGAATGAAAGGGATAGTGGTGTAAAGAGGAACAAAAGGGATAATCATGCAAAGAGGCGTAAGAAGGGGCATCCCCCAGGCTCCTCCAAAGGCTCCTACAAATACAGCTCAACCAGCTAGTGGACGAGTTCAGCAGTTTTTCTTTTGCTCTAATAAAAAAAGTATAGTAAAATACAAAAATATAGTTAATAAACGAAGACGAAGCGGAGGAACGAAACATGGAAATCGGGATCAGCACGTTTGTGGAGACGACGCCGGATGTTGTCACGGGTGAAACGATCAGTCATGCGCAGCGGTTGCGCGAGGTGGTAGAGGAGATCGTCCTGGCCGACAAAGTCGGATTGGACGTGTTTGGCGTAGGGGAGCATCACCGCCAGGATTATGCGGCTTCCTCGCCTGCGATGGTGTTAGCTGCAGCTGCTCCGCAGACGACGCGTATCCGGCTGACCAGCGCCGTAACCGTGCTGTCTTCCGATGATCCGGTCCGCGTGTTCCAGGACTTCGCGACGCTGGATGGCCTCTCAAACGGGCGCGCGGAGATTATGGCTGGGCGGGGCTCTTTTATTGAGTCGTTCCCGCTGTTTGGATACGATTTGAACGATTACGAGGAATTGTTTGAAGAGAAGCTGGATCTGCTGCTCAAGCTGCGCGAGTCGGAAAAAGTAACCTGGCAAGGCAAGCACCGTCCAGCGATCAACAATCTAGGCGTCTATCCGCGTCCTGTACAAAACCCGCTCCCGGTCTGGATCGGCAGCGGCGGCAATACCGAATCCGCCATTCGAGCCGGTGTGCTTGGTTTGCCGCTGGTGCTGGCGATCATTGGCGGCCGGCCGACTCAATTTGCGCCGCTTGTTAAGATTTACAAGCGTGCTGCAGCCCAAGCCGGGCATGATGTCTCGAAGCTGACCGTGGCTTCCCATTCGCACGGCTTTGTCGCCGATCGGAATGATGTGGCCGTAGAGAAGTTCTTCCCTTCGACGCAGGCGGTGATGAACATCATCGGGCGCGAACGCGGCTGGGGCCATTACAGTCGAGCTACCTACGATTCGGCTCGCAGCCTGGAAGGTGCGCTGTACGTCGGCGATCCGGAGACCGTGGCAAATAAGATCATTTACTTGCGCAAAAATGTCGGCATCACCCGCTTCTTCCTGCATTGTCCGCTTGGCACCATGCCGCATGAGGATGTGATGCGGGCCATCGAGCTTCTCGGTACGGAGGTTGCGCCGCGCGTCCGCGAGGAAGTTGCGCGCTGGGAAGCCGAGGGCGGAGATCTTCAGTAAGATCATTAGTAAAGGGGCTAGAGGATAACGGCTGCATTCCCCCCCTCGTACCTCCGCCCGAAACGTCCTCCCCAGCGGCTCCCCGAGCCCGAAGTAGTTCGAAGAATACAAACGAGTTCCCTCCCTGGTTTTCAGTGGCTTCTCGCTCATTGTATAATGGGAACATTACAATGAGGATCGAAATATGGATGACATCCTCAAAAAGGAGGAATCAATCGCCATGAGAGTTGCATCCATGCCTACACAAGCGGCGGTTATCGCCTCGCTCGTCAGCGACCCCAGCCGGTCGGCGATGCTGACGGCCATGCTGGACGGAAGATATCACGCGGCCGGTGAGCTGGCCCGGATGGCCGGGATTCAGGCGCAAACCGCCAGTTTTCATTTGGCCAAGCTGACGGAGGCCGGATTAGTTGCCGTCGAAAAACAAGGCCGTCACCGCTACTACGGGATTGCAAGCCCGGAAGTCGCCCGGGTGTTGGAATCGTTGTTGTCGATTGCACCGCCGGCCCCGGTCCAATCCTTGCGACAGGCGACGGAGGACCAGGCGCTGCGGTATGCCCGAACCTGCTATGATCATTTGGCAGGGAATCTCGGTGTTCGCCTGACGCAAAGCTTGGTGCGCGCTGGGATCCTTGCCGAAGGAGACGGCGTATTTGAAGTTACCGCAGAGGGCGAAGCCTTGCTGAACCGATTTGGAGTCGATATCGACCGAGCGAAGAGCAAGCGCCGTTCTTTTTCTCATAAATGCCTGGATTGGAGCGAACGCCAACATCACCTGGCCGGGGCGCTTGGCAACGTGATCTTGGAACGGCTGCTGGAGCTGGGGTGGGTGGAACGAAGTCCGCAGAGCCGGGCCGTTAAGCTGACCGCGAAAGGGCGGGCAGGGTTAAAAGAAACCTTTGCTCTAGATATGGACACAGAGGAAGGGATCGGCTAACGCATACAAGCCGGTACAGGCGGTACCGGCTTAGTCGTTCCAAAGGACCCTCGATGCTGGCTTATTTTATCCGCCTAACTAGGCTCCACGCATCAAAAAACGGGCTGCCCAGCCGTATTCGGCCGAGACAACCCGCTTCTGTTTAGATTTTGTCCTGCAAAAAAACCTTAATCTTCGCCAGCGTCTCGGCGGGATCGATGTTTTGCAGTAGATAGTCGGATTCCTTCTTGTAAATCACCTGCTCGGAGTAGTTCCTTAAATACTCTTCGACGACCTCGGGTGGCGCCCCTTCCCGTTCCTCGCGCAGTCGAATGTCCTCCTTCGTCACGTAGAGGAAAATCCGAATCGCCTGCGGGCCAAACCGTTTCCGCAGCGTCTGCATGCCTTCATGATTCACGACGACGACCGCCGCGCCATACTGCTCCAGCGCTTCGCTTAGATCGCGCTCCGCGATGCCGTAGCTGCCTCGCTCCAAGCGAACGCTTTGGCTGAACTCCTGTCGGCTGGCCATCGCCTGAAAGTCCGCTTCCGCAATAAAACGGTAGTGCTCGCCGTCCCGTTCCCCCGTACGTATAGCACGGGTTGTATAAGGCAGCACATAAGGAAGGCCCAGGTCAGTGCTCAGCTGCTTGGCGATGCTCTTGCGGCCGGAGCCGCTTGTCCCGGTAATAATGATGACCTTGGGCTGCGGGGGGAGATCATCCGTCAGGGGCGCGTCAGCTTGGGTTGCCGCGGCGGCTTCGCTGCGGGCAGGATCAGAGGTTGCTTTCGAGCCTTTCAGCCATTTCCACATCGCGTCTCCATGCGCCTTATCCGGCTTAATTAGTTTGTACGTCGCCGGCAAAACCGCACGGATTCACCTCCTTTGCCAACTCTTTAATTATTATGTCGGCAAACCCGGAGGAAAACTGAATGTACTCGATCTAGAACCAGCAGACGTCTAGAGCACCCGCCGCGCGGTCACAAACCGCTTTTTCCACTGGCCGTCAAACGCTTCGATATGGACGCCTTTCTCTTTGGAGTAGGTGTGCAAAATTTGATTATCCCCGATGTAAATGCCAACATGGCCGATGTCCAGCCCGCGTGCGCTGAAGAACAGCAGATCCCCTTTGCGCAGTTCGTCTAGACTAACCTCCTTGCCCTCTTTGGCTTGGCGGATACATAACCGGAGCGCCCGTCGGGGGTACGCACCTCCAGCCAGAGCGCGCTGGCCTCACGAACGACATGCAGCTTGCTGCCGGCAGGAAGCAGTTCCTCGCTGACCGTAGCGCTGCTCACATCCTGTATAGCATGGTTTCGTCATCATAAATCACCTATTTTCTGGATGGATTTATATAGTTGGACGAAACCCAAGCGGATTTGTTTTGTGGAAAATGTTACCTATCCCTGCAGGTCCAATGGTGTCAGGCGTTCTAGTCCATTCATATATTTACGAAGCGCCAGCGGAATCCGGATGCTGCCGTCTTCTTCCTGATGATTTTCCAGCAGCGGGATCAAGATTCGCGGCGAGGCCACCATGGTATTGTTTAATGTGTAGCAATATTGCAGCTTACCGTTGCGGTCCTTGAAGCGGATGTTCGAACGCCGTGCCTGAAAATCCAATAGCTGCGATGACGAATGGGTCTCCCCGTAAGCGCCGCGGCTAGGCATCCACGTTTCGATGTCGTATTGTTTATACGTTTTTTGCGACATGTCGCCGGTACATACCGCCATCACCCGGTAAGGCAGCTCCAGCAGCTGAAGCATCTCTTCGGCGTTTTGGGTGATTTCCTGAAACAGCTGCTCCGACAGATCCAGATTGTTTTCACAGAGCACCACTTGCTCGACCTTCGAGAACTGATGCACGCGGTATAAGCCATGCACATCTCGGCCTGCCGAGCCGACTTCGCTGCGGAAGCATAACGAGGCCGCTGCAAGCTTGATCGGCTGGGTGAGTTCAACGATTTCGCGGTCGTAATACGACACGAGCGGAACCTCGGCGGTGCCGACCAGCCAGCGGTCGTCCTCCGCCATCCGATACGTCTGATCCGCACCCAGCGGGAAGAACCCGGTGTTCACGAGCGCCTCCGAGCGCACCATTAACGGGACCTCCAGCAGGGTGAAGCCTTTGGCTGCGAGGAGATCCATCGCGAGCTGCTGCACCGCCCGGTGGAGCAGGACTCCTGCGCCGCTCAGGTAGTAGTTGCGTGCGCCAGCCGTTTTGACTCCGCGCGGGATGTCGATCATCCGGTGGAGCTCGCCTAAAGCGACGTGGTCACGCGGTGTAAATTCAAATGTTGGAGGTGCGCCGACCCGCTTCACCTCAACATTGTCGAGATCCGACCGGCCCTTGGGCGTATCGGGAGAGACCCGGTTAGGGACGAGCAGCATCAGTCGTCGATACTCGTGTTCGGCTTCCTCCAGCTCTTTCTCCAATCCGTTCAACCGCCGGTTCAGCTGCTTGACTTCGTCTTTTAATGCGGCGGCGGCCTCCGGCTCTTGCTCCCGAATTAGTGCCTCTATTTGCGGCGTCAGCCGGTTGCGCTCCTGGCGCAGCCGCTCCGTCTCCTGCAGCAACGCCCGGCGTTGGTCGTCCCAGCGCAAGAGCTCGGGAACCGACAACTCGATGCCCTTTTCCTCCGCCACCGTTTGAACCTGTTCTTGATGCTCCCGAATCCATTTGATGTCTAACATAGGTGATCCGCTCCTTTTTTCGATATGAATACAAAAAAGCGCCCTTCGTCCGATTGGGACGAGGAGCGCTTATCGACTCGCGGTGCCACCCAAATTGATCAAACCGGCAGGTCCGGTTCAATCCCCTTTAGTTCCGCGGTAACGGGCGGACCCGGTTAGCTTAGGGGGAAGGGCTTACGCATTTAACGCGATGTTCCCCTTGACGAAAACGCCTCCGAGTTGGATGCTCTTCATAGGCATGATTCCGAGATTTGATTTGTTTAGCAGTATAACGTAAGCGACCATCGGTTATCAAGAGGGAGAGGAAGATCCAATGAAAAAATTATTGCTTACCGGCTTCGAACCCTTTGGCGGCGAACCCGTCAATCCGGCGGTTGAAGCGGTGCGCCGGCTGCAGGGCCGTGTGATCGGCTCCTTTGAGATTGTAGGTCTGGAGCTGCCCACAGTGTTCGGACAATCCACCGAGCGACTGCTGACCGCCATCCAGCAATACGAACCCGAGGTGGTAATCGCGTTGGGACAGGCCGGCGGCCGAGAGGGGATTTCGTTCGAACGGATCGCCGTCAACTTAAACGACGCCAACATCGCCGACAATGCCGGATACCAGCCGGTTGACGAGCCGGTCGTGCCAGTGGGCCCGCCGGCTTATTGGACCACGCTGCCGGTCAAGCGCATGGTCGACCGTCTACGGGGCGAGGGGATTCCCGCGTCGCTTTCGCTTTCGGCCGGTACCTTCGTGTGCAACCACCTTTTTTACGGGCTGATGCACCACCTCGCCGTCAGCGGGAAGTCAATCCGCGGCGGGTTCATCCATGTCCCTTACCTGCCGGAGCAAGCGGAACGGCATCCCGGCGCCCCCAGCATGTCGCTGGAACAGCTGGTTATCGGCTTGGAACGGGCGATCGAAGTGTTGGGGGAGTAACGTTTAGATCACCCTCTGCGTTTACGGCCGTGTTTCTTATGGCGTCCGCGACCGTACTTGTTCGCAGCCACGCTGCCGCTGCCGCCGCCGACGGCGTGCTGCTGGCGCGTCCCGGGGCTGCTGATGGCGGAGTTGGTGCCGCCCGTGCTATATCGTCCGCCGCCGCTGGCCACCTGCGTGGCGGCGGCGCTTTGCTGGCCGCGGGGCAGCTTGACAACTTGGTCGTTCACCACGATCACGACCTCCTTGCCGCGGTGGATCAAGCCTCGCCCATCGCGTTGGCTTCTGTGGTACCACCCAGGCGGGTTGGCGCAGCCCCCATCATGCGGGAGAACGCATCCCGGAAGCCGCTGCTCGATTCATATCCCGTGGAGAGCTGAGCATCGATGACCGGCCGGCCAGCGCGAATGTTCCCCAGGGCTAGTCCCATGCGCCGGGCACGGGCGTATTCCACGAAGGTCATGCCGAAGCGCTTCTTGAATTGGCGGCGCGCTGTGGACGCATCGACGGAGAGCTGCCGAAAATCCTCGTCCCTCCAGCGCTTCTCCGGATTCGCTTCTACAGCTTCCACCAGCATGCGGACCCAATCAGACACGTGGTTTGGATGGGACAACGGGCGGCAGAAGACGCCGGTCGTTTTAACGCCGACGTAAAAGACTCCTTCATACTCCGAGTTTTTCTCCAGCAACGCTTGATAATATTCTTCTTTTCGCTCAGCGGGAATCATGCGGGACGAAAGCCTCCTTGACGTGTTGATTGATGCCCCCATTATAGCGCTTGCGACGAGACGATGTCGCCGAAAATCAGGCATTGATTTTTCGGACAACACTTCCATTTGTAGGCGCGGAAAATTTGTTATATGATATCATGGTAAATTGGGTGAACGCGCTAGAATTTCAGGGTAATCCGCAAGTCTAACGCTTGCCGCAGCGCTTAAGTCGGCTCAAATCGCTGAGATACCATTTTAACGCTGCTCACCGCGCTTAAATCCGATTTTTCGAGCCGGAATCAAGCGGTTTGATGAAAATAGCGATCCACAGCATCGTTAGAAATTGAACAACGCGAAAATCCGTCCAATAGCGTTTCTCATCCGCGTTAGGGCATGGGAAGCAGCACCCATGGGGGCATCTCATGGAGAAGCAGCGATGAGGACAGTCCCGGATTTAGCTCGAAAACGATAAATTATTTTTTAGTGGAGGAAACGATGTATCCAAAAGATTTGAACTATAAAATGCCGGCCGAATGGGCGCCGCATGAACGTACTTTTATCTCCTGGCCGGTGCAGGCGTCGATGGTCTATCCGGATCGGTATGCCGAGGTATGCGACGGATATGCCGAATTTATTACGGCGATTGCTGAGTTTGAACCGATCACCGTGGTTGTGAATCCGAACGATTTACCTCAGGTGAAGGCTCGCTTTGCGCAGGATCCGAACACGGAACGGATCTCTTTTATGCCGATCGAGCATAACGACGCCTGGCTGCGTGACAACGGCCCGACGTTCCTCGTGAATCCGGAAGGCGAGCTGGCCGGGGTCAACTGGCGCTTTAACGCTTGGGGCGGCAAATATTCGCCATGGGATCTGGACGATGCGGTAGCGCCGCAAATTCTGGAAGCCCTGAACGTCAAGCGGTTTGATGCCCCGCTGGTGCTGGAGGGCGGATCCATCCATACGGACGGGGAAGGTACGCTGCTGACGACCGAGGAGTGCTTGTTAAACGAGAACCGGAATCCGCAGCTGAGCCGGGAAGAAATTGAGGCCGCTGTGAAAAACTATGTTAACGTCGACCAAATCATCTGGTTGAAACGCGGTCTAGACGGGGATGAAACGGACGGTCACATTGACAACGTGGCCTGCTTCGCCGCACCGGGTAAGGTCATTTTGCAGGTATGCGATGATCCAAGCGACGAGAACTATGCCATCACCCAGGAAAATATCGCCATCCTCAGCGCAGCAACGGACGCCCAAGGCCGCAAGCTGGAGATCATCCCGATCCCGCAGCCGCCGAAGGCTTTTTATGAGGATAGCCGGCTGACGCTGAGCTATTTGAATTTCTATTTCGTCAATGGCGGCATCATCTTGCCGATCTTTGGCGGCGCAGCGGAGGCAACCGACCGCAAGGCCATTCAGGTGCTGAGCGACACCTTCCCGGATCGCAAGATCCGCACCGTCGACGGGATGGCGATCATCCGTGAAGGCGGCAACGTCCACTGCACAACGCAGCAAATGGCGGCAAGACGCGCATAAACGAGAATGAAGGAGGTTCGACCAACGACATGAGAAACGTAAAAGTTGCGGCTACGCAAATGAGCTGTTCATCCAATAAAGAAGAAAATATCGCAAAGGCGGATCGACTGGTCCGGGAAGCGGCCCGGCAGGGGGCACAAATTATTTTGTTGCAGGAGCTGTTTGAAACGCCGTATTTTTGCCAAAAAGAAAAGTCTGACTACTACGTCTACGCAACTGAACTGGAGGAGAATGCCGCGATTCAGCACTTCCGCAAGGTCGCCAAGGAGCTGGAAGTGGTTCTGCCGATCAGCTTCTATGAGAAAAAAAACAACGCACGCTACAACTCGCTGGCGGTGATTGACGCGGACGGCGAAGTGCTTGGCCTTTACCGCAAAAGCCATATCCCGGACGGCCCGGGGTATGAGGAGAAATTTTATTTTAATCCGGGAGACACCGGGTTTAAAGTGTGGAAGACGCGTTATGCCAAAATCGGCGTTGGCGTATGCTGGGATCAGTGGTATCCGGAAGCTGCCCGCTGCATGGCGCTGATGGGCGCCGAGCTGCTGTTCTATCCGACGGCGATTGGTTCGGAGCCGCAGGACAGCTCGATCGACTCCAAGGATCACTGGCAGATGTGCATGCTTGGACATGCCGCTTCCAACCTGGTGCCGGTGATCGCCTCGAACCGCGTTGGCGTTGAGTCCGACGAGGATTCGAGCATCACGTTCTATGGCTCGTCCTTTATCGCCGGGCCGCAGGGCAACAAAGTTGCAGAAGCCAACCGTACGGAGGAGACGGTGCTGGTAGCGGAATTTGACCTCGATCAGCTGGAGATCCAGCGTATTGAGTGGGGGATTTTCCGCGACCGCCGGCCGGACCTCTACAAAATCATTACCTCTTACGACGGCGAGCTTCGCATCGACTAAACCACATAAGCAACGCTAGATGAGATAGCCCCCAATTGCATCGTACTTTGTGATTGGGGGCTTATTGCTGATGTGTCGGGTTCGGCGAGTCAAGCCGAGCCGGGTTTGATAGCGGGGTTGGCGTCCACGATGGCCTGCGCAACGGCCATGAGGCGGGGGAGATAGCGGAGCACCTCATCTGCTCGCTGCAGTAAGGCCGCCGTGGTTCCGACGCCAAGGTCGGCCAGCAAGGCGTGGAAATCCGGGGCGAGCCGCTCCCCTTCCTCCGGTGCGTCGGCTGCCAGCATCTTATGGCAACGCGCAAACGTGGCGGTGATCCAGAACACCGCCTCTTGATGGCGGCCGCGCTCAATCAGCTCGCGGCTGCCGTCAATGGCGACCGAACGCGCGCCGGGTGTGATGTCGCTTAAGAAGGGGAACGGCGTGGCAACCCGCGCTGCCGCCGTGTCATACGTACGCTCCAGCGCCTTCAAATGCTCCTCCGTCCTTTGGGCGGTGAGCTGTGAGCAACCCAGGAGCGGCAGCAGTTCGGCATAGGTCTCGCTATGCCCATACGCCTCGAGCACCTCGCGGGCCGCTAGGTAACGAAGCCGTATGGTGGGGTTGCGAAGGGCCGCGGTCAGCAGCACATGGGTTGTCACCCCGGTTGGGAACAACCATCCTAAGACTTGGTCCTGCCGCGGCGCCTCGGGATCGATGCTGCGGAGCCCGCGTTCGATCCGATCGTGCGCATGCTTGCAGCGCCGCAGGACCCAAGGCTTCTCGGCGAAGCGGGGGGCCACTTCCGCTTGCAGCCGGCGTAGCCGCCCCGTAGGGTCGGCGATGATCGTATCCGTCCGGAAGCTCCCGGCCAGATGATAATCTGATAGTACCGCTTCCGCCGATGCCAGCTGGCTCCAGGACAGGTAGGTTGCTTCAAGTAATGCTTGCTCGTAACGGAATTTTCCCAGTTTCGGCGGAGGCTCTGTCGGCTGAGTTACAACGATCAGATCGATGTCGGAGCTTTCCGGCAGATCTGCTTCTCCCGGTAATCCCACCGTGGAGCCGCTGAAGTAAGCACCTAGGAAACCGGCTTCCCGGCTGGCATGTTGGTCGACCCATCGGGCGGCAGCCTTTCGAGCTTCCTCGACTTTCATCCATACCTCCTCAAATTTGCAGGCATGCTTCGATGAACATCGAGGCATCCTCGTGATACAATCAAGATCATTAGAGATCCGGGTTACGTTATTAGATATGCCCGAGAGATCCTAGAAAGAAGGGATAAGAGTGGGACGTACGCTGTATTTTGCCTTAATTATGCTTAGTTTAATTTGGGGCGGTTCGTTTTTCTTCATCAAAATCCTGCTGCCCGACTTCGGCCCCTGGACCGTAGCGTTCCTGCGATCTGCCTTCGGGCTGGCAACGATTACGGGCGTCATGCTCGTCTTGCGCAAGCCGTTTGGGTTCCGCTCGATTCCTTGGCTGGCGATGGTCATCATGGCGCTGATCAACACGGCGATTCCGTGGGCGTTGATCGGCTTCAGCGAGACGCGGCTGACGAGCAGCCTGGCGTCGGTGCTCAACGCCACGACTCCGCTGTGGACTCTGGTGGTAGGCGTCATCTTCTTTCGCGTTGCCACGAGCCGGATGCAGTGGGCCGGGATGGGAATCGCTTTCCTCGGCTTGCTCGTACTTGTAGGCGTCAGCCCAACTTCGCTTGCCTCGGTAGACATGCTTGGGTTCGCCTGCATGCTGGCGGCAACGTTGTGTTATGCCGTCGGCACGCACCTGTCCAAGCGCCTGTCCGGCGGGTTGTCGATGTATCAGGTGACCTTCGGCACCTTGATCAGCGCGATGGGCGGCAGCGGTCTTATGGCGCTGATCGCCGAGCGGGACTCGCTGGCCCCGCTGGCTAAGCTCCCTACGCTTGGCGCGGTGATCGGGCTGGGCGTGTTTGGCTCGGGGGTGGCGTATATTTTGTTCTACTTTATGGTCCAAAAAGGAACCCCGCAATTCGCCACCACCGTCACGTATCTCGTTCCGGCGAGCGCGATTATTTGGGGGTTCACGCTGCTGAACGAGCCGGTGAGCTGGCGCTTGCTGGTCGGGCTGGTGTTCATCCTCGGCGGGGTGTACTTGGCGAACCGAAGCGGCTCGGGCAGTGCCGGGCAGGAGGCCAAACGCCAGGAGCTGCCGGTGGTCTCCGACCCGGATGCAGCAAGCATCCCTGATGTACCGCGATCTTTATGAAGGAGGAGAAGCGATGCTGCATGTGGTGAACGGTCTTGGCTGCGTTGAGCAAACGGTGTTGGAACTGGTCGCGCAAGGAGCCGAATACCCCAAGGACCTGTTCCGCCAAGTTGAACATCTTCTGAATCGCCTTGGCTTAGGGGATGTGAAGTTCCGCTATCGTTTGGCGGGGTTCATCTGCAAGGATTCCCTTGCCCTTGGCGCTGGGATCCGGCAAGCGAAACCATTCGTCGAGGTTGATCCGCGGTTCTCCGCGCCGATGGGACCACTCATTGGTTCGGGGATCGTAGCTGTAATCTCTAGCCCAATCTTGGCCTCGGGCGGCCACCTGACGGAGCGCGTATCCGATAAAGGCGACCTCGTCGGCCGTCATGATCGGATGCAGGGAGATCCGGATCCAGCCAGGTTTTGCGGTGAAATCGCCGCTAGCGATTCGGCGGGCGATCCGTTGCGAGGTAGCCTGATCGATGCCCAGCAGATAATGGCCATACGTTCCCGCGCAGGAGCAGCCGCCGCGGGCCTGGATGCCAAAGTGGTCGTTCAGCAGCTTGACGGCCAGGTTATAGTGAACCTGATCCAGGGTGAACGAGACGATCCCCAGACGCTCGCGGCTAGGCCCGCCCAGGATGGTCAGCCCTGGGACGGTTTCCAGCTCCGACAGCAACCGGTCGGTTAGCTCCCGTTCCCGGCGGAGCAGGCGGCCTGCGCCCATCTTCTCTTTGAGCCGCAGGCATAGCGCCGTGCGTGCCGCCTGCATCACCCCCGGCGTCCCGCCATCCTCCCGTGATTCGGCGTCGGATAGATACTGGACTAAGCCCCACGGGCTGGTCCAGGACACCGTGCCGCCGCCCGGGCGGTCCGGCGACGCCCCCGCGCTGAGCCCCGCATTCATCACCAGCACCCCGCTCGTGCCGGGGCCGCCCAGAAACTTATGCGGGGAGAAGAGGATGGCGTCAAGCCGCTCCTCCGGCGCTCCCGGCGGATGCATATTGATCGGGACGTAAGGGGCGCTGGCGGAGTAATCCGCCACGCAGATGCCGCCGTGCCGATGCATCACCCGCGCGAGCTCATGAATTGGCGTCACGAAGCCGGTCACATTGGAGCAGGCGGTAAACGCGCCGATTTTGACGCGGCGCTCCCGGTAGCGGCGGAGCAGGAAGTCCAGCCAAGCCGGATCCACGCGGCCGTCGGCCCCCGGCGGGAGGCAGACGACCTCGCCGATCGTTTCCGCCCAGGAGATGTGGTTGGAGTGATGCTCCATATGCGTGATGAAAACAACCGGCCGCTCCCGTTCGGCCATTCCAATCCGGTAAGCTGCCCGCCAAGCGGCGGGGACCTTTAATCCAAGCAGGCGCTGCAGCTTGTTCACCGCCCCCGTCATCCCCGTTCCCTCGAATAACAGGATGTCGTTGGGGCCGGCGTGGACATGGTGCTTGATGATCCGCTTCGCCTCCTCATAAGCGGCGGTCATGGCCGTGCCGGTCAAGCTGGCGGCGGTGTGGGGATTGCCCGCCAGCGGGCCGATCTCCTGGGCTAGCTTCTGTTCAATCGGCCGATATAGGCGGCCGCTGGCGGCCCAATCGGCATAGAGCAACGTTTGCGTCCCGTACGGCGTAACAAAAGGATGGCGGTAGCCGATCGTATTTTTCCGGTAAACCTCAAATTCCAATTCCTCTATCTCCAGCAAACCAAGTCTCCCCCTGTTAGGTTACTGTAATAACGCTTTAGGTTATGTGCATTCGCCTAGGGGGGTTAGGGCTGCGGGGGAAAGTTCAGAAAACCTCCACAAAGCGGACAGCGGCGCGCCTTACGTAGGCTTCGTCTTCAGATAAACAGCTGAATATCCGATTCCAAGGCATCGCGCAGGTACGTTTGGGCATCGATGATCTCCACCTCCGGGAGGAATTCCTCCGGCTTAAAGCCCATAATCTCCACCGACAGCTTGCAGCCGTAGAACTTGATGTTTTTCTTGCGGGCTCCTTTGAGAAAGTGGATCAGACGGGGGGCCTCCTGGTCCTCGATCATCTCATCCAACATCCATTTGCCCAGCCCGCTGTAATTCATTTTGGAGAGCGGCAGCTCGTCCGGCCCTTTGGGGGTCATCCAAGTCATCAGCTTCTCATACAGCGTTTTGTCCTCCAGCGTCATCTTCTCCGGATCGCGCACGAGAAACAGGCCCCAGAAGGCAAAAAACATCGTCACCTCCACACCGATATCCCGCGCGCTGTTCGCCAGAATCAGCCCGGCCATTGCTTTGTCGTAATCCCCGCTGAACATCAGCAGATTCATTCTTTTTTGCGCCATTACGGTCCAGCCTCCATCGTTGATGATTTGGATAAAGCTGGTATTAGTATGGTTCCGGGAAGGCAGCCTATCCTCGGTTCACAAATCGCTCAAAAATGGCGGTTGTCCATGCGCGTTCATCCGCGGGCTGACCGAGGGTCCTTGATTTCATGGGTACCTTTGGGGTACCCTTTCTTTAAGATTTAAGAACGTCCTTCTGCAACAAAACAGGCGGGATGTCGTCTTTCATTTTGAGGTGATGCGGATTGAGGAAATACGCGTTAGGTTTGACCGTGATGCTATTGGCGCTCCTGCTTGTCGGATGCGGCACCTTCGATCCGGTGAACAAAGCGATCAATAAGCTGAGACCGGCCGTACCCGAAGATCCAGCGCAGGATGCGGAAGGTCCTTTTACCGTAGAGTTGTCTGTTCCGAAGCGTGCTGGGATAGACGAGACCTTTACGTTAATCGCCAGCCTGCATAATTTGTCCAAAACCGAATATGAGCTGATGAGTCGCCCTCGGGTGTTCCATTACCTGATCGTGGACAGCTTGGGCAACCGGGTGAACACGATCACCCAGGTGGACAGTGCGGTGGTTCGCAGCATGGGGGGAGAAACGGATATTAACGAGTTTTTCGAGACCCGGATCGATCGGATCGGAACGTATGAAATATATGCGGTCGCCGAATTTTCGATCAAAGAGAATGGAAAATACAAGAGTCTCACCTATGAGACCGAGCATCATTACATCGAAATCGGTCCCTACAGCTGACAAAGAGCAGACCCGAAGGATCCAGCGGATCCACGGTATCTGCTCTTTTTTGGTAGGCTTAGAAATCAAAGTTGTCGGGGTCCGGACCCACGCGAAGGTTCTCGTTAAGCGCGCTGATCCGTGCCATATCCTCTTCCGTCAACGCGAAATTAAACACGTCTGCGTTCTCGGCAATCCGATCCGGCTTGGTCGATTTCGGAATCGTTACCACGCCGTTCTGTAAATCCCAGCGAAGGATGATTTGGGCGACCGATTTTCCATATTTACGGGCAAGCTCTTGTAACACAGGATGATCCAGCAGTTGCCCTTGCATGAGCGGGGACCATGCCTCCATTTGAATGCCGTGTTCGCGGCAGAAGGCTTGCACTTCCTGCTGCGTCAGACGAGGATGGTATTCGACCTGATTGACCATCGGCACGATTTCCGCGTCTTCCATCAAGTCCTTCAGATGGTGAACTTGGAAGTTGCTGACGCCGATCGCCTTGACCTTTCCGGCTTGGTAGAGCGTTTCTAACGCACGCCAAGCTTCTTTATATTTACCGGCGACGGGCCAGTGAATCAGATACAGGTCCAGATAGTCTAGTCCCAGCTTCTGCAGGCTGGTTTCATAAGCAGCGAGCGTCTCTTCGTATCCGAGGTCGGCGTTCCATACCTTCGAAGTGACAAACAGCGCTTCACGCGGGATACCGGCTTCCTGCAAGCCTTCGCGGATGCCTTGTCCGACGCCTTTTTCATTCGCGTAGATTGCTGCGGTATCGATGCTGCGGTAGCCGTGGGTAATTGCGAACTTCACCGCGTCTACCAGCTCCTGTCCTTCCTCGACCTTGAATACGCCAAGGCCAAACCAAGGCATCTTCACTCCGTTGTGCAGGGTGGTGGTATCTTGTAAATGGGTGATCATAACAAAATGCGCCTCCTATTAATTTTCATGTTGGTTTAGTGATGAAATAGATGATTAGTTATGTTGAAGCGATGGTTGTGAAATGACCGTCTCCTGCCGGTCTTTTCTTTCCAGAGCACGGCTCCAGCCCGTGAGAAGTACGGCAGCTGCGACCATCAGTGCGCCAATCCACGAGGTATGGATCAGACCCAACGAATCGGTGATGACCCCGCCCAGGTAAGACCCCAGGGCAATCCCGGCGTTAAAGGCCGCGATGTTGATCGCGGAGGCCACGTCGACGGCGGATGGGACAAACCGCTCTGCCAGCATCACGACGTAAACCTGCAGCCCCGGAACGTTCATGAAGGCCAGCAGCCCCATGAGGAAAATGGTCACCAAGCCGGCGACTTTGAACGGAGCCGTGAACAGCAAGGCCAGCAGGATCAGCGCCTGTACGATAAACATATAGAACAAGGCCCGAATTGGCTGACGATTGGACAACTTGCCGCCCACCATGTTGCCGATGGCAATCGCGATGCCGTAGACCAGCAAGATGACGGCGACCGCGCTTTCCTTGAAGCCTGTAATTTCAAGAAGGATCGGCGATAAGTAGGTATAAACGACAAAGGTGCCTCCATACCCGAGGGCCGTGATCAGGAACAATAGCAGCAGCCGTCCGTTCGTCACCAGCTTCACCTGGTCACGGAACGCGGTTCGCCCCCCTTTCCGCAAGCCGGATGGCACCAGCAGGCTGTTGGAGATAAAGCCAATGAGCCCCACGACGACGATCAGGATAAAGGCGGCGCGCCAGCCGAACTGTTGACCGATGAAGGTGCCAAGCGGCACGCCGGTGACCGTCGCAACGGTCAAGCCGGTGAACATGATGGAAATCGCGCTGGCCCGGCGGTGTTCCGGCACTAAGTCAGCGGCAATCGTTGAACCGATCGACATAAACACGCCGTGTGAAAAAGCAGAGATCACCCTTGCCGCGAGCAGCATGACAATGCTAGTTGCCGCCGCAGCCAAGGCATTGCCGATCATGAAGACGACCATGATCCACAGCAGCAGTGTTTTGCGCGACATTCGTGCGGTTAGCGACGTGAGTACCGGTGCTCCAAAAGTGACGCCTAACGCATATAAGGAAACCGTCAGCCCTGCGGTGGTCGTAGAAATGTGCAGGTCCTCGGCGATCAAAGGCAGCAGACCGACGCTGATAAATTCGGTTGTCCCGATGGCAAAGGCACTAATGGCCAAGGCGAGCAGCGCCAAGGTGCTTCTTTGATGATTCATGAGTCAATCTACCTCCCAAAAGATAATGGTTTGCAGGTTCGCCGCTGATCTGCCGGGGAATGATGCAGAAGCGAGCGACAAATGCTATTATGGGAGATAGGGTAGTTTTTGAGAAGTACGCACTTTGAAGTAATATAGGAACCTAAAAGTAATGTAGGTACTTTTTTGTGCCTATTAAAAAGAAGGAGCAATCTCAATGAAAGAGAAGAAATATAATATCTCCGTAGAAGCGACGCTTGAGGTGATCGGCGGGAAGTGGAAATGCGTGATCCTGTGCCACTTGACGCACGGTCGGAAACGAACCAGTGAATTAAAACGCCTGATGCCCGACATCACTCAGAAAATGTTGACCCAACAGCTTCGCGAACTGGAGGCCGACGGCGTTATTCGCCGGATCGTCTACCAGGAGGTCCCGCCTCGGGTCGAGTATGAGCTAAGCGAATACGGGGAGAGCTTACGGGGAATTTTGGATGCGCTGTGCGCCTGGGGAGAGCAGCATATCCACAAGGTGTATGGCAGCTATGATGTTCTGGAAGAGAACGTGCTGAATGAACATTTGAAATCGTAAGGTCTCTTCGGTTATGCTGTCCATGAAAAGGAGCGATGATCGATGAAACCTATCACGGTACTGATTGCGGACGATGAGCCGGAAATCGCCGACTTGATCGAGCTGCACCTGGCCCGGGAAGGATACCGCTGTATCAAAGCGTCCAACGGGCAGGAGGCGCTGGATGTCATCCAGACGCAATCCGTGGATCTTGCGATCTTGGACATTATGATGCCGAAGATCGATGGGTATGAAGTGACCCGGCAAATCCGGGAGAAGCACCATCTGCCGATCATTTTCTTAAGTGCAAAAGCAACCGATCTGGATAAAATCACCGGCCTGGTACGCGGGGCGGACGATTATATGACGAAGCCGTTTAATCCGATGGAGCTGGTGGCCCGGGTGAACGCCCAACTGCGGCGCTTTATCCAGCTGAACCCGTCGGTTGCCGGTCCCCCGGATGAGCCGGTGCTGGAGGCCGGAGGGCTTGTGATCCATCCCGAGCACCGGACAGTGTTCCTCTACGGCGAACCGGTAGAGCTGACGCCGAAAGAGTTTGATATCTTGGTCCTGCTGGCCAATCATCCGAAGAAGGTGTTCAGTTCGGAGCATATTTTTGAGAAGGTCTGGGGCGAGGCTTATTATGAAGGCGGGAATACGGTCATGGTGCATATCCGAAGCTTGCGCAAGAAGCTGGGGGAAGACCGGCACAAGAACAAGCTGATCAAAACCGTCTGGGGAGTAGGGTACACGTTCAATGGATAATCACACCGACAAACCGAAATTTCGCAGCTTTCGCTTCCAAATGATCCGGTTGTTCGGGCTGAGCATGATATTGTCTGCAGGGACAACCTTTCTGACTTATCTGGCGCTGCGGGAGTATTATCATACGCTGCTGCGTGAAGACCCGTTGTATAACGTCCGCCGGATGATGCGTGAGATCGGTGACATCAACGTGTTTCTAATCATCTTTATCCCGCTCTCGTTCTTATACTTCTATTTGCTGACTCGGCGTTATGTCGCGTATTTCCGGGAAATTTCCCGGGGAATCAATCAACTGGCGGGAGGAGACTTCACCCATCGGGTTCATATTCCTTCCGGCGACGAGTTCGGAGAGATTGCGCGGGACATCAATTTGGCCAGCGAGAAGCTGCAGCAAGCCGTGGAACGGGGCGACTTTGCCGAGAACAGCAAGGAGCAACTTGTGCTGAACCTGGCCCATGATCTTCGAACCCCGCTAACTTCTGTGATTGGATATCTGGATTTCATCCTGCAAGGGAAAGACCTCACCGCCGAGCAGATGAAGCATTACACCACGATCGCCTACACCAAATCGCAGCGTCTGGAGAAGCTGATCGACGAGTTATTCGAAGTTACGCGAATGAATTACGGTAAGCTGAACATCCATCGCCGGCCGGTTGATTTGAGCGAGCTGCTGAGTCAATTAACCGAAGAGATGTACCCCGTGTTTGAAAAAAATGAGCTGACCGTTCGCCTAAAAACCGAACCGCAGCTGATGATCTCCGGCGATGGCGATCTGCTTGCCCGCGTCTTTGAGAACTTGCTGTCCAATGCCGTTCGTTACGGCAAAGACGGGGAGTACGTTGACGTCCATGGGAAGATGGACGGGGAAGAGGTTGTCGTGCGCGTGACCAACTACGGGGACTCCATTCCGCCGGACGAGCTTCCGCATGTGTTTGATATGTTCTTCACCGGCGATCGTGCGCGTACGTATCAGGAAGGCAGCACCGGTCTTGGCCTGTTTATCGCCAAAAATATCGTGGAGCAGCACGAAGGCACCATCTCGGTGCAAAGCGATCTGATTCGGACCGAGTTTGAAGTGAGGTTGCCAAAGCTTAGAAACTTATGAGTTGAAATCCTGTCTCGTTGTGAGGCGGGATTTTTTGTCGTTAGGGCCTCCGTAGGGCACCTATGCCAGCCGCCTTCCCTTGATGATTATCCCGTTGCCTCAGAAAGTGCGCATCTCATTACCAGTCACCAGGTAACCTTATCTTGCCCTCCCTTGATCTCCTCATTTTTCCGCTGAACGAAAGGGATAATCATGCAAAGAGGCGCGAGAAGGACCCCTTGGGGAAACGACACACAGTATACGAAAAATAATTTCCTTGATCACGGAGCTCCGTCGCGGAACGTTGACCTTGGCGGTGCTAAGCCAGTTGCGAACGCCGCAATACGGGTATTCGCTCGTTCAACGGCTGGATCAATCCGGGATCACCATTGATCAAAGCACATTGTATCCGCTGCTGCGCCGGCTGGAGAAGCAGGAACTTACTCACCGGCTGCCGGAACGGAGCCGGGAGGACATCGCGCTGGAGCTGCGCTCCACGATTGAGGATATGCTGGCGGAGGAACCCAGCGAAGCCGAAGTGAAGGAGGCGCTGACTCAATTGGGCGATCCGGCCGTGTTGGCCGCTCAGTATCGGGACCAACCAACGTTTTTGATCGGGCCTCGCTTCTATGAAACTTATGTTCAGGTCTTGAAAATGATTGTCCCGATCGTGGTCGTAATTACCCTCCTTTCGCTGATTGCCAACCAAATCATTACGTATTCTGGTGAAGTCGTTCCGGCGGAGGCCGCGGCAGTCCTGCTCAGCAAAGCTATAGGGACGGTGTTTAGCACGGGGGTGCAGACCGTATTTTGGATTACCCTGGCGTTTGTCATTCTGGAACGGACGGGAACCGGCAATGAACTGCCGCTGAACGGCAAGTTCAAAGCTTGGACGCCGGATGATTTGAAGGATACCCGATATGTCCCTGCGAAGAAAGTGATCAAGAAAAGCGAGGTATTCGCCAGCCTCATGTGGACGGCGATATGGGGAAGCGTCTATTTTAACGCAGATCGGTTGATTGGCGTATATGAGAAAGGCCGAAACGGCATAGAAATGACGACTCCGATCTTTAATCAGGAGGTACTGCTTTCGTATTGGCCGTTTATCGCGGTGGTTCTTGCGCTGGATGTTGCTCTGGCGATCTACAAATGGATCGTTGCCCAATGGAACGTGAAGATCGCGTTCCTGAACGTGGCCAACCACGTCCTTTTCGTCGGTGGTGTTCGGCACCATCATCGGAAATGCAGAGCTGCTGTCCCCCGGTTTTATCGCGAAGTGGGAGGATATTTTCGGATTGGGAGTTCCGGCTTCAACTCCGGATGGATCATGTGGGTGGTGTTGTTCGCTTACATGTTGTTCGCAGCCTTGGACAGTTACTAAGGGTTCCAGAAAGCTAACCTTTCCAAACCGGCAAAATAAACAATCGTCAAAAAATCCCCACTCTCTTGGTGAAAGAGGGTGGGGATTTTCGTTTAGAAGCTCACTTAGGCGGTCGTTTTCCGGGACCGGTACAGCAGCAAGCCCATCAGAATCGCGAAATACAGGAATAGGGCGCCAAAGGTGTACAGGTACATCACCGGTTGATTTTGCAGATACCCGACGATGGGGATGTTCAAAATCAGCAGCAGTGGAAATCCGAACATAATTGCGGACGCGCTGCCCATGACCAAGTTGTCCGTCGTATTCGACTGAAATTTCGGATCGACGGCTTTGACGAGCGCAAGCCCGGTAGAAATCGTTCCGGTCAGCATCCCGTAAAAACCGAGAACGTTTGGCAATTTGTCCTCCGGCAACACCCGCGGCACTAACCAAACTATAAACCATACCGTTACTAACCCGCCGACTGTCGTTAGGATGAGTACCGGCGTCAAGTATTGCTTCAACGCGTAGATCGAGATCGCAGCGATCGAGGCGGCGATCATGTAATCGAAGGAAAATCCGGAGATCCGCTGCAACAGGTAGTTGTTCGGGGAATGCTCCAACTGGAAGCCCGCTTGCTTCCAACGGTTGAGAATCCACCGGAACAACATGGCGTACAGGCTGCCGATGAGGAAGTGGAAGCCAATCAGCAGTTGGGCCAATGTTTCCCCATAGGTCCCGAGTGGAGTCAGCACCGCCTCCAGTCCACGTAACGTCAAGTAAGTGACCAGGTAAATAAAGCCAATCAGCGCGATTTGGTAGGTCAGCTTGTCGATCGCGTCACTGAGCGGAATTTCGCCTTCTTCTGATTTTTCCGTGACCTCGGTGCGTTCTTTGAGTGGGCGGGATGCCGCCTGTTTAAATTTCGGATGGCGGATCAGGAAGTTCATCAGAATGATTCCGGGAATCACGGCCCAGATGAAGCCGAACCCGGCAATGGTTAGGCCGAGGTTCCCGCCGCCTTCAAGCCCCAAAGCCTCCCAACGGCTGCCGATCGAATAGGCTTGTCCCGGACCTTGTCCATACCCGAGAGGGAGCAGCAAGCCGATGCCTGGGAACATGTCGGGATAGAAAAGCTCCGTCAGGATCAGGAGCAGACCAAATCCCACCAGCCCTTGGATAAGGTACGTCGAGACGATGAGCATCCCAGATTTCATGACCGCCGGGCTGTTGGACACCTCCCGTTCTTTGAGGGAGAGGGCAATGAATCCGATCGCCATCAGATGGTAGACCAGTTGCCCCAGACGATCGAGGTTGAAATTCAGCCACCCGAGCAGCTCCGGACCCACGATCAATCCGAGGATGCCGGCGACCATGGAGGTGGGGACGATGATTTTGCGCAACAGTGGAATGCGCGCCTTGAGGACGGCCGATACGACCATCAGCAGCGAAAGCAGCGTAAAGTCGATCACGAAAGACCATGAATTATCCAAAGGGAGAACCTCCTATTTTCTACCGGAGTGCACGCTGTTCCAGCGCGGTCATAAATTTGAGCCATTTGTAAGCCGAGGTTCGCGGTTGGTAAAACAGGAACCGATACAGCTTATCGCCGACATAAAATTCAAACTTGTGGTGAAGCTGTACGTTGATCCCCTCCAACTCGGTAAATGGGAAGGAATACGGCTGTCCGTTATCCCCTTGAAACGTAAGAGAATCTTCGTGATCAGCGTTCCAGCGCAGTTGTCCCGTTCCCAGCGATTGAAAGGGCTGCTCTCCTTCCGACACATACATATGCACGGGATCCTGCATGACGGATTCCCAGGAGGTGAGCTGTTCCGGTTCTTGTATTACTTGATTCAGCCGTTCCAGCTGCCAGCGATTCCAGTCCCGCGTAGTCGAGAAGCGCAGCGGATGGGTAAACTGCGCGAATTTGCCCTGCGGCGTGTAGCGAACGGTATAGCCGCAGGCCGTGCAGCCGAACAAGTCTTGTTCGGAGCGGAGGCGGCCTGGTACTTCGCAGTGCGGGCAGATAAACAGCAGGCGCTCCAGGTAATGCGCCGGGGCTTTACCGTAATAGGCAGCCCCGGTTTGGGATTGCCACTCTGCATCGTCATGCGCCAACGCCTCCGTCAGCAGGTGATGGATCTCATCTGGGGTATGGTTGGCGAATGCGCCAGCGTCCCATTTTTTCTCGAAGGAGAGGTGAATGGGTCCCCTGCGATGGTTCTCCGCCCAACGGGGAGAGGACAGATGACCGCCGGAAATGGTGGCGATGACCACCGGAACATCCAGCAACTTCACCAGCTTGGCCGTGGAATAGAACAACGGCTCGGTCGTCCCGTCCCAGTTCCGGTTCCCTTCCGGGAAGAGACCGATGACGCGTCCGCTCTGCTTGGCTTTGATCATGCTGCGGATCGTCCGCGTATCGTTTTTATTTTTCATTTTGGGGATCGCTCCGGTGTAATTCAGCAGCTTGGCCAGCAACGTGTTCCGGAACAGGGAAGCTCCGGTCACGAAGCTGATCGGCTCGTCCACGTAACAGTTGATATAGAACGGGTCCCAGTTGGTTACATGGTTCGCCAAAATCAGATACGGCGGCTTCAAGCCCACGGTATCGTTGCGCTCCACCTTGATCTGGGAACGGCTTTGGAGGAATGCGCGTAGGGCCGACAACACGAGCCGCTGCGCGATTTTTCCCGGTTTTTTCTCAATGCTCACAGAGTCACATCCTGAAGGATTAATTTCAAAAAACACATTAATATTGTTATATCATATTTTGGATAAATTCGTTGGCGGGAACTTGTTGGTGTAGAAAAAAAGAACGGCCAGGGGGGCCGTTCTTGGGGTGGGGCTTTGAAAGATTAGCCTTCAAGAGGCTCGGAATCAATAAATTCGACGGGGAGACGCCGCTCCTCACCCACTGGAAGGCATAATCGGCAATCTCAAATTTTCCGTCTCCTTTTCCGTTAATGATCTCCTTGTTGACCAGCTCCATAATGGCATCTTTCGCATAGGAACCGTCAATGTCCGACATTTGAGTTGCTGCATGCAATCAAATTTTGAACTATTGATTTGGGAACATAATAAAGCCCTTGCTGCCAAAGACAGAAGGGCCAAAAGGGAAGTATAGCAGGATGAGGTATCCACTTACGCGGCGTCACCGGAAATCCGGCGGAATGCGCCGGGACACACCGGTGGCAATGGCCGCGTTGATGACGGCTTTGCGCACGAGCGGGACGACCTGATCATTAAAAATACTCGGGATGATATACTGCTCGTTCCGCTCCTCGTCAGTAACGGCGGAGGCGATGGCTTGTGCTGCGGCCAGCTTCATCGCTTCGTTGACCACGCGGGCCCGACAATCGAGCGCGCCGCGGAAGACGCCGGGGAACACAAGCACGTTGTTGATCTGGTTCGGATAGTCGCTTCGGCCGGTCGCGAAGACAGCTGCGTGAGCCAGCCCTACCTCCGGATCAACCTCCGGGTGCGGGTTGGCGAGGGCAAACACGATCGGCTGCTCGTTCATCGTCCGCAAATGTTCACCGGTCAGCAGATTCCCCGCAGAGACGCCGATGAACACGTCAGCACCAGGCAGGACATCTTGCAGCGAGCCGGGCTGACTTTCCACCTGCGGCTGCTCCGCGAGCCACTGCCACATCGGGTGGCTGTACGTTCCACCGCGGACAATTGCTCCCTCCTTGTCCACCGGCACAAGCTTAGTTACGCCTGCGGACAGCAGCATTTTGCAAATGGAGACACCCGCTGCCCCAACACCGCTTACCACGACCCGCACCTCGGACATCGATTTGCCGACGACCTTCAGCGCGTTAATTAACCCGGCGATCACGACCACCGCTGTTCCGTGCTGATCGTCATGGAAGACCGGGATGTCCAGTTCCTCCGCCAGCCGCTGCTCAATTTCGAAGCACCGGGGGGAGCTGATGTCCTCCAGATTGATGCCGCCAAAAATCGGACTGATCGCTTTAACGGTACGAATGATTTCTTCCGTATCGCTCGTATCCAGGCAGAGCGGAAAAGCATCAACCCCGGCCAGCTGCTTAAACAGCATCGCCTTGCCTTCCATCACCGGCGCCGCGGCGTACGGACCGATATCGCCAAGCCCCAACACGGCGGTTCCGTCCGTGATGACCGCCACAGTGTTGCGTTTAATCGTCAGCGAAAACGCCTTGTTTCGACTTTCGTGGATCGCCGTGCAGATTTTGGCGACCCCTGGCGTATACACCTGCGACAGATCGTCGCGGTTGCGAATTGGCATCGTTGGCTCGATGGCGATTTTACCGCCGAGATGCATGAGAAACGTGCGATCGGAGACGTTGATCAGCCGGACACCATGCAGCTTGCGAAGCGCCTTGACGAACGCCGTTTCGTCTTGGTCGCCCGTATCGACGGTAATGTCGCGTACCGAAGATCCTTTAGCCGAGGAGATCACGTCGATCGACGTAATGTCGCCTCCGGCACCGCTCACCGCAGCAGCGACATCGCCGAAGCTGGCCTTCTTATGGTCGAGCTCCAATCGGATAATAATTAACGTACGTGCCATAACTTAAATCCACCCCCGCCATTTTACCGCCTCGGTCATTCGCTTCAGCCCCACGATATATGCGGCAAGACGCATGTTCACCCGGCGTGTCACCGAAGTCTGATAAACCTTGTGAAAAGCGTCCACCAACAGCTGCTCCAGCTTCGCGTTCACTTCCTCCAGCGGCCAGTAGTAACCCTGATTGTTTTGCACCCACTCAAAATAGGATACGACCACGCCGCCCGCACTCGCTAGGACATCCGGCACAATCAGAACCCCGCGCTTGGACAAAATTTCCGTTGCTGCATACGTCGTTGGACCGTTGGCCGCTTCGACGATCAGCTTAGCTTGGATGTGCGGCGCATTTTCCTCGGTGAGTTGGTTTTCGATCGCAGCCGGCACGAGGATATCGCATTCCTTCACAAGCAGTTCCTGATTTGTGATCCGGTTGGAGTAGAGGTGGGTCACCGCGCCAAAAGAATCCCGCCGATCCAACAGCTCGAGGATATCGAGCCCGTTTGGATCGTACAGCGCGCCGCGCGCATCCGCAATGCCAACGATGATGGCCCCGGCGTCATGCAGAAACTTCGCCAGGTAGCTGCCGGCATTGCCAAAGCCTTGGATGATGACCCGCGAGCCTTCCACCGCCATGCCGGCCATCTTTGCGGCCTCCTTCAGCACGATCGTGACGCCAAGGGCTGTCGACGATTCCCGTCCGTAGGAGCCGCCGAGCACCAGCGGTTTGCCGGTGATGAAGCTGGGCGAATCGAATTCGCGGATCCGGCTGTACTCGTCCATCATCCAGGCCATCACCTGCGAATTGGTGTACACGTCAGGCGCCGGGATATCCTTGGTCGGCCCAACCAATTGGCTGATCGCCCGGACGTACCCGCGGCTTAAGGCTTCCAGCTCGCGCATCGACATCGTCCGCGGGTCGCAGGCGATTCCGCCTTTACCGCCGCCGTAGGGCAGCGACACGATGCCGCATTTGATGCTCATCCACATCGACAAGGCCTTCACTTCCTCCGCCGTCACGTCGGGGTGGAACCGCACGCCGCCTTTGGTCGGCCCGACCGCGTCATTGTGCTGAGCGCGGTAACCGGTAAAGACCTGGACCGAGCCGTCGTCCATCTTCACCGGAATCCGCACGGTCAGCATCCGCAGCGGCTCCTTGAGCAGGTCAAACATCGCCGTCGGCTCGTTCATCGTCTGGAGCGCCATGCGAATGACCTGTTGGGTGCTGGTCAAAACGTCCATATTTTCCGAAAGTGTTCGTTTCCCGTTCATAATCATGGGTTACCCTTCTTCCGTCCGTATTGGAGAAATATTTGAAGTCTGCTAAGTTCGCCGCCGCAGCTCTAACGCTTGCCACAAACCTTATTGCAGCAAAAATCGCCTATTTGCGAATCTAACGCTGATCACGGAGCTTATTTCACCATTTTTCGGGTGAATTGAGGTGTTTTTGCCCAAATAGCGTGGCTCAGCGTCGTTAGAATTTTTGACATGCCGTTTTTGCAACAATAGCGTTCTGTATCAGCGTTAGAGCAGGGAGCACCGGCCTCGCGATCAACGAGCAAATGACCAAACGAGCTAGAGAGCAAGAGACCAAACAACCAAGCGACCAAGCGAACAAGAGAGAAAATTATCGCGAGCAAAAGAACAAGAGAGTAAGAGATCGCGAACAAGAGAGCAAAAGAGCATCCAGCAATCGTGCATCGCCTACAGCTTCCGGGAAGTCAGCTTGGCTTGGGTGAACAGCAGCAGGTAGTCATAGCCGCCGGCTTTCGAGTCGGTTCCCGACATATTAAAGCCACCAAACGGGTGGGCGCCGACCAACGCCCCGGTGCATTTGCGGTTCACGTACAGATTGCCGCAGTGCATTGTTTCCAGCGCTTCGCTGATGCGATCCTCATCCCGGGAAAAGAACGACCCCGTCAGCCCAAACTCAGTATCGTTGTACAACGCGATCGCTTCGCGCCAATCCTTCGCTTTGCCGATCGCCAGCACCGGCCCGAAAATCTCCTCCTGCATAATCCGCGCCTTCCCATCAACGCCGGCGAACACGGTGGGTTCGATATAATAGCCGTTGCCTTCGGCTTGCTGTCCGCCGGTAAGGAGCTGCCCTTCCTGTTTGCCGACCTCAATATAATCGAGGATTTTGCGGAAAGAAGCCTCGTCGATCACCGGTCCAACCGCTTTATTGTGCTCGGGGAGGCCAATCTCCAGCTGCTTCGTCAAAGACACGACTTTCTCCACCACTTCGTCGTAGACGGACTCTACGATGAAAGCGCGGGATCCGGCGGAGCATTTTTGTCCCTGGAACCCAAAAGCTGAGGTCACGATGGCCTGAGCAGCCGCATCCAGATCTGCAGTTTCATCAACGACGATGCCGTCCTTGCCGCCCATTTCGGCGACCAGCCGCTTGATCCAGATCTGCCCGGGTGCCGTATCGGCTGCCAACTTGCTGATGCGCAGTCCGACCTCCTTCGAGCCGGTGAAGCTGATGAACCGGGTTTTCGGGTGCGTGGTCAGATAATCGCCAACCTCAGAGCCGCTGCCGGGGATGAAGTTCAGCACTCCGGCCGGCAAGTCAACCTCCTCCATCAGCGCAGCGAACTTGTAGGCGATGACCGGGGTGTTGGAGGCGGGCTTGAGCAGCACGGTGTTGCCAGCCACAATCGCCGCCGAGGTCATGCCCACGCAGATCGCCAGCGGGAAATTCCATGGCGGAATGATGACACCAACGCCGAGCGGGATGTAGGTCAGCCGGTTTTGCTCCCCCGGGACTGGCGTCAGCGGCATCGTTTCGTTGATCTCGCTCAGGCGGATCATTTCCCGTGCGTAAAAATTCAGAAAATCGATCGCCTCCGCCGTATCGGCGTCCGCTTCAGCGTAGTTCTTGCCGGCTTCGAGCACCATCAGGGCGGAGAACTCATGCTTCCGTTCGGTCATGAGCTTGGCGGCTTTCAGCAGGTACTGTGCGCGTTCGCGGGGCGGCACCTTTTTCCACGATTCAAACGCCGTAAGTGCAGCCTGCATCGCTTTCTCGGCCAGCTCCTGATCGGCTTTGCTGACCCAACCCATCGTTTCATCGAGATTGCCGGGGTTGATTGAACGGATTTTGGCCTCCGTAAAAATCTTCTCACCGCCGATCTGCAGCGGAATCTCCCGTCCCAGCTCCGATTTCACTTGGGCAATCGCGGCTTCCATGGCCTGGCGGGCCGATTCCTGACTAAAGTCGGTAAACGGTTCGTTGCGGAAAGCTTCCAGTTTTGCGGTTGTGCTCATAGGGGCGCGCTCCTTACGAATAAGATTTTGGATATTTACTTAAATAAGTTCTTTAAGACAAACCATACATTGGCGGGACGCTCCGCGAGGCGGCGCATAAAGTAGCCAAACCAATCGCTGCCAAACGGGACGTACACCCGAACCTTGTAACCTTCGCGAACGAGCGCAAGCTGTAAATCTTCGCGAATGCCATATAACATTTGAAATTCGTAGCGGTCCAGCGGAATGGCTAAATCTTGAATTGTTTTCTTAGCGTAGTCGATAATCTGGGAGTCATGGGTTGCTATGGCGGCATAACCGCCGTTCATCAGGTGGGTAGAGATGAGGGATTTGAAATTTTCGTCGACGTCCGGCTTGGCCGGGTATGCGACTTTCGGCGATTCCTTGTAAGCTCCCTTCACGAGGCGAAGGTTCGGCTTAAGGGGCTTCAGATCCTCGACGTCTTCCAGGGAGCGATAAAGGTAAGCTTGGATGACGATGCCAACGTTGTCGATTTGTTCGCGCAGTTGCTTGTAGATCGAGATGGTTTTTTCACAGTGGGCAAAATCCTCCATGTCGATGCGCACAAACAATCCGTACATTCGGGCCCGGTTCAGGATCGTGGTCAGGTTACGTAAGCAGATTTCGTCGCTAATCCCAAGCCCCAGCGAAGTGAGCTTCAGCGAGAGATTGGCTTCGACTCCGGCTTCGTTGATGGCGTCCAGCGTCTTGAGGCACATCCGCATGGATAGTTCTGCTTCGGCTTCCGTGGACACGAACTCGCCGAGATGATCGAGGGTGGCTACCCGACCAGTCGCATTTAATGCGCGTACAGCTTCAATTGCACCATCAATGGTTTCTCCGGCCACAAACCGACCGGCACCAAAGCGCAGTCCGTATCGGCGGGCCATACGTCCCACGGATTGGCTTTTGGCGAAGGATTGAAACAGGGTGCGGAGTAACGCGTCCATAGGCATCCATCCTTTTCCATTTCTCATTGTACACAAAATATACAATATTTTAGATTTTTGAACAATATAAGTTGAAAAAATAAACAAAAAAATTTTAAATTCAAGAAAAAATGTTCAATATTGAACAGTTCCGGGCTGAGTGAAGGTGCAATCTTTATGACGGGAATATTGAACCTCGCCTGCTTTCGTGTTAGATTTACAAGTAAAATTTCATTACGCGTGAGGTAATTATGTTTAATCATGAACGGATATCCTTCCGGCAGGACTTGACCCGTTTCAAACCGGAAGAAAATACAAGTGCATTACTTGCAGCGTTACAGGGCGGTCAGGCGGCGGCAGTCGAGCTGGACGGAGCGTTGTATCTGTTGACGCCGGATGATGCCGGGCGGCTTGAAGCTTTTGGCGAAGGGAGTATCGGCAAAGGACTGCGGCTTGACGGGATGAAGTTTGTCGTTTCGGTTGTGTTCAAGGAGTCGGAGCTGGCGCTTCCGATCAGCGAACTGGCATCCCGATGGTCCGGCGCAGATACGAGCGGGCGGCCGGCGTTGGTGGTCAATGATGGACAGGAGCCCGTTGGGTATCTTCCGATGATCGACCTGCTTAAAATAGCGGCGGACCGGCAGCAGCGGGCGGAGGCGTATTTTGACGCCCTGCTGGAGACGGTCAGTGATGCGGTAACGGTCGTGGACCGCAACGGTACGGTGATCGGCTGGAACACGGTGGCGGAAGAAGTGTACGGGATCGCCAAAGCGGACATCGTTGGCCGCACGATCGGTGAGCATTTTGATCCCGACGCATTGGTTGTGCTGGGGATTCTGGATGAAGGCCGGCGGCTGCGCGGGGCCTACCATCGTCCGCGGGAAGGCACGCATGTGCTGATCAATGCGTCGCCGATCGTGGAGCCGGGCGGGGGGATTATCGGCGGCGTGGCGACCGAGCAGGATATTACGCATCTCGTGAAGCTGAACGACGAATTGACGGTAGCGACGTCCCGTCTGTTGACCCAGCGGATCGGCGACGAGGATCCGTTTGGCTTAATCAGCGGGCGTGGCGAAAGCATGGGCAAAGTGATCAAACTGGCCAAAAAGCTGGCCGAAACTGACTCCTCCGTGCTCCTGATCGGGGAGACTGGAGCGGGCAAGGAGCAGCTGGCCAGGGTGATCCATCGCGCCGGCGCGCGGCCGGAGGGGCCGTTCCTGTCGCTGAGCTGCGGGGCCGTCCCGGCGGGATTGGCCGAAGCGGAGCTGTTTGGCTATCAAGGCGGCGCCTTCTCGGGACAGCCGTCGGGTCAGGCTGGTCGGCTGGAGGCGGCGGACGGCGGCTCGATTTTTTTGAATGAGATTGAGTGTTTACCTTTAGACGTACAGGAGAAGTTAGCTCATTACATCAAGCACCGGACGATCACGCGGATTGGGGCCGCGGAAGCCGTTCCGGTATCGGTGCGAATCTTCGCCGGCACCAGCCAGGATCTGGGCCAGCTCGTGCGGGAGGGCAAATTCCGTGCGGATTTGTATTACGCGCTGAACGTGGTGTCGCTGAAGGTGCCGCCGCTGCGTGAGCGTCGGGAGGACCTGGGGCCGTTGGTGCAAATGTATTTGCGCGTGTATTCGTTGCAGTATCAGAAGCCGCTGCCGGCCGTTTCGCCGGAGGTGATGCTGGCGTTTGCGAATTACGACTGGCCGGGAAACGTAAGCGAGCTGCGGGCGGTGATCGAGCGCTGTGTGATTTTAAGCGAGAACGAGCAAATCATGCTGGAGCACTTGCCGGAGGTGTTGCAGCAGCGGCAAGCTCAGCTGGAGTTCGCAGCGGCGGACTCTGCGGTGGGCATGCCGGTTGGCAGCGGAGCCGTTGCCGGTTCCGACTTCGGGCGGGGAACGAAGCTGTCCTCTGTGGAACAGGCGGATCGTCTTGACAAGATGCTGCGTCCGCGCATCACCCCCGAAGAGGAAATGGAGCTTATGAAGGAAGCGCTGGAGCGAACGGCGGGGAATAAGAGCAATGCAGCCAAGCTGCTGGGTATTTCCCGTGGGACGCTATATAAAAAGATTCGAGATTATAATTTGGTATAGCCATTTTTTCAGAACAGGCGGGGCCTTTGTGATAGAACACAAAGGCCCCGCTGCTTTGAGTAATCTATAGAGTGTATTCCTCATAAAAGGCAATTTTTGGCCTTAGTAAACATTCCCTCAATATTATATACATGGTACTATTACCTTGGAATATTATACTAAATGGGGGATTCTATCAATGAAAAAGAAAGTGTTACTCAGTTCTTTTTTACTATTATTTGTTTTGTCTAGCACTGTAGCTAGTGCACATCCAGGTCGAACGGATGCTAATGGCGGTCATACGTGTCGGACAAATTGCGCAAAATGGGGATTAACAACGGGCGAATATCATTACCATAATGGGGGAAGCTCTTCTTCTAGTTCTAGTAAGAAATCCTCTTCTTCCTCCTCATCCTCTAAAAGTTCTACCAAACACTCTTCCAAAGGTTCCTCTGCCCCCAAATCGACAGAGCCAACCTATAAGAAATCTAAACTGACTGTATTTATTAATGGGGAGAAAGCAAATTTTAATAGTGATTTAATCATTTATCAAAATACAAACATGGTTCCTCTGCGTGAAATTTCTGATCTACTAGGTGCAACCTTTAATTATGATGCCAAAAGTGGTGTCATTACTGTAAGTAAAAATTCTAATAAGGTCACATTTACAATAGGAAGCAAAAAAGTGTATTACAATGGGGAAGCTGAAACGATTAATGTGGCTCCAATGATTGTCAAAGGAGTCACTTATGTACCGTTGCAAAGCCTTGTTAAAGGTCTTGAAGCGAGCTTAAAGGCGGATAATTCTAATAAACTTAGTATCACAATTAAGTAACATGTAAAGTAGCCATGAATCGGTTGCTCTATACCTCGACATGGGCCGAACCCTTGCTTGGGCTCCTGCATAGCATATAGCACACTTGCAGGAAGAGGGGCGTGACTCCATGATAGGGATAGAGTTGTCGGCGATTCACTATGTGTATCTGGCGTTTATCGTCTTCATCATGGCGTTGTTGATCAAGCGGCGCGATACGACGATGATTTGTGTGGCGGGGATTTTTACGTTGGGTCTGCTTGCGACACAAACGCTCAGCGGCTCGGTTTCGGGCATCTTTAATTCGTTTATTTATGCGACCAAGGAGCTAATGGGGACGATCATGATCATCTCGATCATCGTGGCAATGAGTCGGGTGCTGATCCGCACGGGCATCAATGAAACGATGGTGTCTCCTTTGACGCGGTTTATTCGCACGCCATCGATGGCGTATTGGGGCATCGGGATTATCATGCTGGTGACTTCGCTGTTTTTCTGGCCCTCGCCTGCGGTTGCGTTGATCGGCGCCGTTTTGCTGCCCGTAGCGATTCGCGTTGGGCTGCCGGCGTTGGGGGCGGCGATGGCGATGAATTTGTTTGGGCATGGCATCGCCTTGTCCGGCGACTATATCATCCAGGGAGCGCCGAAGCTGACGGCGGACGCCGCGGGCCTGCCCGTCTCCAGCGTGATGTCGGCCAGCGTGCCGCTGGTTCTCGTCATGGGCCTGGTGAGCACGGTGACCGCTTTTTGGATGATGCGCCGTGATCAGCGGAACGGCACGTGGCGCGACGGCCTGGTGGCCGGAAAAGGCACAGGTGGTGTGCTTAGCGAGGATCGTCCGACGAGCAAAGAGGATCGCGCAGCCATTTCCCCTCAAGCGAAAAAATGGCTGGCCCTCCTGATCCCGCTGCTGTTCGCCGCCGACGTCGTTGCCATGTTCCTGCTGAAATTGCAAGGCGGCGATGCGACGGCGCTGGTTGGCGGCACGGCGGTGCTGATCCTGATCGGCGTGACGCTGCTGGCACACCGGAACCGGGGCCTGGAGAAGGTCACTTCGTATTTGATCGAAGGGTTGACCTTCGGCTTTAAGGTGTTTGGCCCCGTGATCCCGATCGCCGCGTTCTTTTATCTTGGCGACGCGGCGTTTCAGGAGCTGTTCGGGCAGGTGCTGCCCGAAACGTCGCATGGGATCGTGAACGACCTCGGCGTGGCATTGGCCGACGTCGTTCCGCTGAACGGCATCATCGGCGCCGTGACCCTCGCCGTTACCGGAGCGATCACCGGCCTGGACGGCTCCGGCTTCTCGGGCATATCGCTGGCCGGCTCGATCGCCCAGCTGTTTGGCACCGCCATCGGCTCCGGCACGGCCGTGTTGACGGCGCTGGGGCAGGTCGCCGCCATTTGGGTCGGCGGCGGCACGCTGATCCCGTGGGCGCTCATCCCGGCCGCCGCTATCTGCGGCGTGAGTCCGTTCGAGCTGGCCCGCCGCAACCTCAAGCCGGTGCTCATCGGCCTCGCCGTGACCACCGTGGTGGCGATGTTCCTGGTGTAACACCAGGGAGAGTATTTGGTTTGTGCTCGGTGAAGGAGGCGGGGGCCGCCTCCTTTGCTTTTTTGGCGGGGATAGTCCTTCTCTAACCTGTGCCGACACCCGCCCAAATCTGTGCCGACATCCCGTAAACTAATTTAGCTCCAAAACCTACCGTTAATTTCGTAAGTTTGAGCTCTCCGCACAAATTACATGTAAAACCTACCGTTATTTTCGGCATATTTGCCCCATATCGCGGTTTTTGGCTAAATTAACAGTAGGATTTACCGCTAATTGTGACAAAACCCCGCGATCCGCCTAAATTAACAGTAGCTTTTACCGTTAATTCATTTAGCCCCATCCCCCCGTCCACTTTATCCCGCCACATTACCTCCTAATCACTCACTAATCACTCACTAATAACTTTCTAGCCACCCCCTCACTGCCCCTCATTCCGGTCATCCCACCGTTCCACTACAGCACCCTCCATCACAAATAGTTCACCACCCCACGCACCAGTTCATATTTGACGATGCGTTCCCCCTTTCCACGATAAACGGGCCTCATCCACCCTTTAGCTGTCACCTTCTGCAGCATTTGGACCGCCGTTTTATGGTTTAGCTCGAAATGACGTTCAACATCCACCGGGCGAATCGGGCGCGCGAGTTGCACGGCAAGTCGGATGAGCTCCTTTTCCGCCAGCAGACCGCGCGTTATAGGCACCTGTTCCGGATGGTATCGACTGAGCACCATACGCAGCAGGTTGATGCAGAGCTCTGGACGTTGCTCCACGTCGTCGTAAGCGAAGGAGATCACCTGGTAACCCATGGCGTGCAAAAACGTTTCGCGATTAAGCTCATGGCAGTACTTTTGTCGGTCCATGTCGCGGACGTGTGTAGCGTAGCCCTTAATCTCAAATAGCAGCTTTAACTCTCCGTTCCCCGGCAACCAGGCGAAGTCGGCAAAGTACGATCGCCCCCGCCAATCGCTGACCTCGTATTCCGGATGAAGGTCTTCAAAGTTGCTGCGCAGCGGCCACCATACATTCCGCAGGAACAATGCTTCCGCATGGGCATGTCCACGTTCGAGCCTGCCTCGGCGTTCCCCGGATCTCCGGGCCAAATGATCCTCCAGAAATGCCGTGTACTTTTCCTCAAAACTCATAGAACTCATCAGCCAATCGCCTCCTCCAATAAAAAACGCCCCGCATTAGCCCTTGCAGTTTGATCCTTAATCGCCAGGCGCGCCATCAACCTAAAGGTCATGGTGCCAGCCCTTGAATTTGGTTCAAACTTGAGCTATACGGGACGTGCTTCGTCTTAGCTTCAGTATAGTGCCGGCAGATGGTTCCGTCCAGCGTGGGAGTACGTTAGGGATATGACCCACAGATTAATGGTGCTCGCGCCCACCCATTTTAACATTGCATTTCTCCAGTAACGGACGTAAGCTAACGGAAGGGTTTTCCAACTGAGAATTTCAACTGTTGCTTAGCGGGTTGTTTACGGTCACCTGGCGCCGAACCTTAGAGCTGAACAAGTCCACTCCCTGGTTCATTCCCACCTTCTCCCTGCATAAAGGATGAAACGAAGCGGGAATGTGCGCGTAACAATATTTAGTGTGTATAACGAAAGGGTGAACTGCATTGGAGAACGGCATGAGTGTGAAGTTGTACGAAAAATTGCCGGACGGCGGGCTGCGGGAGCTGGAAGAGCGCGTCTGGAACGCGAATATGGTCGCTGCGTTGGAGCATGTCAACTATTTGGTCGTCGGCAACCGGGAGTTTGAAACGGTGGAAGGTCGGCTGAATGTCGACGAGGGCAAGCTGGAGCTGCTGCTCGTTCCGGTTGTGCACGAATAAGCTGAGTTTTTTTCGTAGGAGGGAATGGGTCTTGGCAAAAGAAGAGGAAGCCACACGAACGGAAATCACTGCCGCACAAGAGACAACGGCGAAGGAGCCGTTCGCATCCAAATTTCTGACCCCGGAAGGGAAGCCGATCCGCGTCTTGTCCACCTCGCTTGGCATCGCGCTGTTGGCGAACGCGTTTCTGATTCCGGGGGCCGGGGCTACGGCTGCGGGGAGCGATACGTCGGCCGACGAACCGAAGCTCGTTGCCTGGTCGACGGAGGAAGTAAAGCAATATTTCGACAAAAATGTAGACTGGAACATCCCGCTTCCGGCGGAGGAAGATGAAGAGGCATCTGGGGAGACCTTGGGGGGCGGCAGCGCGGACGGCGCAAACGCCTCAAACGGCTCCGGAGGCACCACCGTCATCAATCATTACGGCGGGGGATTCGGTTGGGACGATATGCTGCTGTATCACCTGCTGTTCAACAGCGGGTCCAGCTATTCATCCAGCCGCTGGTATGACAATCACCGCGGGTATTATGCCGGAACGTCGACGCCGTACAAGCCGAAAACGTACTCCAGCGAAACGTTCCAAAACAAACAGATGGCCGGCTCCGTCGTTCGTCCGAAGACTTCGACCTCGTCAACCGGCTCCATCGTTCGGCGTTCGACCTCCTCGAAGGCGGGCGGCATCGGCGGGAAATCCAGCTCTCTGGGCTCGTCGTCGAGCTCCTCGTCCGGCTCATCCAAGAGCTCGATTTCCGGTTCGAGATCCAGCGGTACCAGCAAGGGGTTCTTCGGCGGATGACGGACGAGAACAACATTTTCGAAGTCGTGGGCCGGCCGCATCCTGACCGGAGCGAGCGGGTGGCGAAGCTGGCCGAGCTGGGGTTTACCTGGGCGGATCTCGAGGAAGAGGAGTATTGGATCGATCAGCTGGTGTTGATGCCAAAGGAGACCTATGCGGAGCTCGAGCAGGCCGCCGCTGCGCTGTGGCGCATTCTCGACAAAGCCGCACGCTACGTCCATCGCCGGCCGGATCTGTATGAGCTGATCGGGATTCCGCCGATTCTGTGGACGATGCTTGATGAGCTGCCGATCCCGGAGCCGGGATTGATTAGCCGTTACGCGCGGTTTGATTTTGCCGTGGCCAACGACGGCACGATCAAGCTGCTGGAACTGAACGCGGATACGCCGACCGGTTACGTCGAAGCCTCGATCGCCACCCCGTGGCTGATGGAGCAGGCAGGATACGACTCGCCAAATGCGCGGATGAAAGACCTGGTCGCGGAAGCCTGGGCCATCGAGCGGCCGGATACCGTGGCTTGCGTCGATTACGGCTGGCATCTGGAGGATTCCGGAACGATTGAAGCGTTGGGACGGCACAGCGGACTGGATTTGCACTATGAGGATTGCCTGGAGCTGTGGATTGACGAAGGCACCCTGAAAAATAAGGACGGTCGTACCATTGAGCGCATGTTCGCGTTGTACCCGAAAGAATGGATGGCGGTGGACGATGCCGGCGAGGCGCTCAGCTACGCGATTGAAACCGGTCGCCTGACCATCTTCAACGGGCCGCACAGCATTTTGCTGCAATCCAAAGGCTTGCTTGCCGCCGTCTGGGGGCTTTACGAGCTGGGCTTGCTGTTTGATGCGGAGGAACGCCAGGCGATAGCGAAGTACATGCTGCCGACCTACAACAAGCCAGTCTTCGCCGGCGGCTTCGTATCCAAGTCGATGTTTGGGCGTGAAGGCGGTTCTGTCCGCTTGTTTGATGAGGAGGGCCGGCTGGAGCTGGAGGATCAGGAGGGCTTTGACAGCAGCGTCTTGTTCCCTACGGTGTATCAAAAAAGAGCCGAGCTGGCGCGAATCGATACCGTCTTCGGCGAGCGCCATTTGCTGACCGGTCTGTTCGTCCTGAACGGGACGCCTTGCGGTTTGTTGGGTCGGGCCGGCGGACCGATTACGGGCAATACCAGTCATTTTATCGCGTTAGGAGTGAAATAGATGCATAGTTCGAAGCAGCCTTGGGCGCGGCGTTTCCTCGTTACGTTGATGCTGGTGTTGTCGGTGGGCTTACTTGGAGCCTGCGGGGATACGACCAGCGTCTTCTCTACCGAGAGCGGCTCGGGGTCGGAGTTAACGACCGCTCGCGTACCTTGGGATTATAAAATCGTGGAAGCGACGGTCGGCGATCTGGTGGGCAGTGATATGACGATTTTGCCCGATAACGATCTGCTGCCGAATGACAACAATTACGCCACTGGGGATAAAATTTGGATCCTCCAGTTTATGGACGCCGAGTTGACCACGGACGAAAACCAGAAAAACGAAGTGCGCTTATCCTCCTGGACGACGCTGAAGTCTTATCCGGATCAGGCGTCTGCCGAGAAAGACCTGACCGAGCTGAAGGTATCGGTTACGACCGACGTCGACCTAGTTGGCGTGTACAAAACGGAATACCAAGGCAAAACACGGTGCTTCGCCGTGTTGGAGCTGCCAACCGGGAACCGGATCAAGCAGCCGATCGACGAAGAGCGGTATGCGGCATTAGAGAACGCGAAGACGGTGTCGGTTGTGCTGGAGGAAGTGCATGATTTTGCCGATTATGATTTGGCGTTTGCGAAATTTCGGGGGTGGGCGAATTGACGATCGTTATCAATATTGTGGTTAGTGTCGTCGTGATGATTTTGCTGCAATTGCTGGGGATGGTGGTCTTCAATTGGATGACCCCGTACCGTGACATGGAGGAGTTGAAAAAAGGCAATGTCGCCGTAGCCCTGGCGCTGGGCGGCAAATTCCTGGGCACGGCGATCATTTTGGGGGTGTCCGCCTTTACGAACACTTCCATACTACATATGGTCCTGTGGTTTGCCGTAGGTTATGTGTGCCTTGTGGCGTCGTACTGGATTTTTGAACTGGTAACCCCAGGATTTAAGATTTCCGATCAGCTGAAGCAGGGGAACGTTGCGGTAGGCACCTTGCTGTGCTTGGTGTTTATCGGCATGGCGTTTGCCGTGAGCAGCCTAATTATCTGAAGCAGGGAACAAAGTCCCGTCCGTGATCCAGCCGATCAGATAGTTGCCGATGACATTGCCCACCACCATCAGTGTAACGATGAAGGTAATGGCGGAATCGCTGGAAGAGCGATACTTCTTGGCGATCAACGCTATGACGGTCGGATAGATCGGGGTGATACCGATGCCGGCCGCTGCGAACAGGAAAGCTCCGGGTTCGCCAGCCCAGATGGCAACAAAATCAAGGAGAGCGTAAACCCGATCTTATCGGTAACCGGTCCCACCGCCAGCCGCGCGAACGTAAAGCAAAGGAAAAAAGCGGACAGCATCCCGGATGCGATTGTGGTGTTCCAGTGATATGCTCTTTCCAAAAAATTAACCAGCCAGCCGCCTACCGCCAGCTCCGACACTACGCCAAACGAAAGCACCAGCACGATCAACCAGATCGCCGGATCGTGCATCAGCTGTGTGAACGGAACCCGCTCGCCGCCCTGTTCTTCTTCGCCGGGGAACCGGCTTAGCAGCGTTGGGATCATCGGGATCACCGAGAGGGACAGCATGATTAAGTACATGCCGCTCCAATCAAGTGTATGCCCGCCAATCGAGACGGTCATCAGCCCCGAGGCGATCAACGGTGCTACCGTTGAACTCAGCCCGTAGAAGAAGTGGGCGAGGTTCATCATCGTACCGGTGTTGCCGACAAAAATGCGGGCGGCCAAGATAGCGAGCGCGATCTCGAGCATCCCGTTGCCGATGTACATCAGGAAATAGGAGCCCGATAACGCCGGGAAGCTGCATGATGCAAAGATGAGGATCCCAGCCGCGGCCATGGAACCAAAGGCGAGCATCGTCACCGTTTTGGCGCCCCATTTGCGTGTTAAATAAGCCGTGAAGGAGCAAGCCAGCAGATACCCCAGCGAGTTGAGCGACAAGAGCGTGCCAATCTGCATCTCGTCGAGGCCGAAGTCGGTTTGGATGCGCGGGATCGCGGGTCCTTTAATATTTTCCGAGAAGCCAAAGATCAAGAAACCGATAAAGACCGTTAACAGTTGGAATACATAATTTCGTTTGGAAGAAGCGGCGCGGGGGTTGGCGTCGGCGGAAGCGGCCGGTGTTTTCTCCGCATCGAGCTGTGTTTGCGCTTTCAAGGGGAAGCCCTTCTGATGTCAGGCAAATCGTAACACACTTTTGGGCTTCGATCTATCCCCGGCCCCCAAAACACCCGCCTACCACACGCTTGTTCAGCGGCGTAAACGGGTGCTTTACCATCTTAATGGTTAATATCGCATTTGTTCATGATAAACTTGATTTGGTTTTCGAGCCGGTTGATTTTCTCCTGCGTCTCCTGATCGGCGTGGCCCAAGCCTCGCATCTCGGCAAGTTCTTGCTTCAACCGGTGCAGGTCCTCGCCTGCGTTGGCGCAGTTATAGTCACTCTCGAGATTTTCCAGCATGCTGATCTCCTCCATTGGTTACTCCGTGATTCTTTCCTATTATGGAGGGTTTAGGTTGGGCTTATTCAGATTGTTCGGGTTGAACGGAGCCGCCGCCAATTTTGCGGAGAAACTCGTTGATGTGTCGGTGCATGGAAATGACGTCCTCCACCTCGGCATGGGTGCCTTCAAACAGCCGCATCGGTACGGTGCAGGCTTTGTCCTTCAAGGCTTTGCCCTCATCGGTTAACGCGATGATGACGTTGCGTTCGTCGGATTTGTCGCGCGTCCGGGTGACCAGGTTCATGTGCTCCAGCTTTTTGAGCAGCGGAGTTAAGGTGCCCGAGTCAAGGTATAGCATCGAACCCAGCTCCTTCACCGTGATCCCGTCCCGCTCCCACAACGCGAGCAACGTAATGTATTGCGTATAGGTCAAGCCGAGTTCCGACAGCAAAGGCCGGTACAGCTTCATAATCTCCCGGGAGCAAGTGTAAAAAGCAAAGCAAAGCTGATTCTCCAGCTTCAACATTTCGTCTGTATTCATCCATATCCACCTGCCATTTAATTGCATACAATGTAATTGCTGTTGAGCCATTATAGCATTGCTTCTTCTTTTACGTAAAGAGAAGAGGTCGAAATTGACACGCACATAAAGATTGTATACAATTAAATTACACTTAATTAAATTGGTGTTGGAGGTGCCATGGATGTCATTATTCGATATTGAAGTCAAAACAATTCAAGGCCAAGTGCAAACGCTGGAGCCTTATCGCGGCCAAGTGATGCTGATTGTGAATACGGCGACCAAATGCGGGTTTGCTCCGCAATTTAAAGGGCTGCAGAAGCTGCACGATACGTACAAGGACCAAGGCTTCACGGTGTTAGGTTTTCCTTCAAGCCAGTTCGCCAACCAGGAGCTCGGGACAGATGAAGAGGTGGCACAGGCTTGCGAGCTGAATTTCGGCGTGTCGTTCCCGTTATTTTCGAAAATCGATGTGAATGGAAAGAACGCTCATCCGCTGTTCAAGCATTTGACCAAGGAAGCCCCGGGCTTGCTGGGCTCCAAGTCGATCAAATGGAACTTTACGAAGTTCCTTGTGGATCGGGACGGCAAGGTCGTTAAGCGTTTCGCACCAACAGATGAACCTGAGAGCATCGAGGGGCAGATTCGCGAGCTGCTTGGGGTTTAAGTCAACGTGGCGCAGCGCGGAAACGACCGAGATCCTATTGCGTAACTTTTTCTCCTGTGTCACACTAGTATCAATAGAGCAACTTACGTGAGGCAAAGCCTGCCCCGTTTCCTTTCTAAGATGGAGAGGAGCGGGGCTTTTTATTTTTTACTATGGATATGTAGGGAGGGTTTCAAATGGGATTCGAAGCGGAACATGATACCTGGCTGCAAGAGCATATGAAACGAAGAACGGGGGAGAGCCTGGATGCACTTCGGCGAGGGCATGGTTATGGGAATCGGTTGTTCGTCGAGCGGATTTGGTGGCCGCTGGTGGGACACTTTGACGGATTGCATCCCGAATACGAGGTGAAGGATTGGCGGGGGAGATCCTACTTTGCAGATTTTATGTGGGAGGTTGGAACTGCACGGGTCGTGTTTGAAATTATGGATTACGGCTCTCATGGCACGGATCGAACGAAATATCGGATGGATTTGAACAGGGGGCTGTTTTTGCAGTCCCAAGGCTTTCAGATCTACTACATTGCATTGGATGAGATGAAGGAGAACCCTGCGTTTATCCTCTCCTCCTTGCGGAGTATTCTGGCACCGTATTTATCTGTCGTTCAGGGGGGATCCCTGGATGTGACGCCGCGGGCCTACACTAAGATTGAAAGGGAGCTCATGCGTGCCGCCATTCGCCATCATCGGGTCATTCGCCCAACCGAGGTGGCGCGAGAACTGGAGCTGCACACGTTGACAGTCATTAAGTACTGCCGAATCCTCGTGGAAAAAGGGAAGTTCCGCGCCATAGCCAAAGGGAGCTCCGGACGCGTCACTTCATATGAGTATGTGGGTTCGTTGCTGAGCCCGGATTTGGTGTGAGTGGCGGGGTGGCGCTGATTTGGGGAAATGTATTCGAAAAATCATATACATTTGGGCCTCAGTGGATGGAAATGGCCCAATATATATGAAAAATCATATATATTAGGCCGAATTGAGAGCGAAGTGGTGAAATGTATTCGAAATTTCATATAGAATGAGCGATTTGGCGGGGATTCGAGGAAATGTATTCGAAAAATCATATAGAATGAGGGCCAGATCCAGCATCAGTTCAGAGACGGCGTCAGCACCAGAGCGGAACAAGAGCTGCACCAGAGCGACACCAGAACCCACGCCAAGGCCAGGTCCATACCAAGACCTAGTTCAAGCTTAGGGCAAGACAAAGTATACTGGCCGGGGATGGCTGCTGATGATTTAGGGCTAGACCAGCTTCTTCCGCAGGTAACCGGACATCCAGTCCACGAGAGTGATCATCGCGATGATTCCGAGCAGGATGATGCCAACGCGCTCCCAATCCCGCGAGCTCAGGGCGAAGATCAGCGGGGTGCCGATGCCGCCGGCACCGATGACGCCAAGGATCGTCGCGGAGCGCAGGTTGATCTCGAACCGGTACAGCGTGTAGGACAGGAATCCCGGCAGCACTTGGGGGAGCACAGCAAACCACAGGATTTGCAGGCGGTTCGCCCCGGCTGCGATCAACGCTTCGGCGGGACCGTGATCCATGTTCTCGATTTCGTCGGCGAACAGCTTGCCGAGCATGCCGACCGAGTGCAGCCCAAGCGCCAGCACACCAGCAAAAGCGTTAGGTCCCACCGCTTTGATGAACAGCAGCGCCATCACGATTTCCGGGAAGGTGCGGACAAAGCTGAGCAGCATTTTGCCTGAGCCGGATACGAAACGCGACTTGCCCCGATTGGCCGCCGCCCAGAAGGCGAACGGCAGGCAGACCAGTGTGGAAACGAACGTGCCCAGGATCGAGATGGTTAGGGTCTCCAGCAGGCCGCGCAGCAGATCCTCCCCGTCCGGCAAATAGACGTAATCCCAATCTGGCGAGAACAAGCCCGAGAGGATCGACTTTGTAATTTGGCCGGCCGTTTGTTTGATTCCGTCAAATGGGATTCCAGCAAAAGCCCATACATAGAGAAGAAGGAGCAGGATATAGATCAGCCAGCGGTAACGGTTCTTTTTGGGCTTCGGCACTTTGTGCTGCCAAGTCGTTGTGTTTGTTGTCATAATAATTTCTCCCGCAGTTTAGTGCTTGCATAATCGATCAACAGGACGACCGCGAGCGTAAACAAGATGATCATGCACGTCTTGTCATACTCCAGGAAACCTAAAGTGACTTCGTAATAATGGCCGATCCCGCCGGCCCCAACCAGACCCAGCACCGCCGCGGCGCGAATGTTAATTTCGAACGTGTACAACACGTAAGAAATAAAATGGGCCTGAATCTGCGGCACAACGCCAAAGGCGATCCGCTGGACGGGCGTGGCCCCGACGGCCGTCATCGCTTCCAGCGGCCCGCGGTCAATCGTCTCCAGCGCTTCGTATGTCAGTTTGGCGATCAGGCCAAACGAGAAGACGGTCAGCGCCATGATGCCGGGAAGCGGGCCGAGCCCAAAGATGGCGACGAAAATGGCCGCCAGCAGCAGGTCTGGAATCGTCCGCACGAGGTTCAGTAAGAAGCGGACGGGCTGGTAGATCCAAGCGCTGCGGCTGAGGTTAGAGGCGCAGAGCAGCGCCACCGGTACGGCGAGGATCGCGCCAGACGTCGTGCCGATCAGCGCCATGCGGATCGTCTCTAGCATCGCCGGAACGATATTGTCGAAGTAGCTCCACTTCGGCGGGAACATCTCCCGCAGCAGATCCAGCATGTTCGGCGAGCCCTGGATCAGCTTGCCCCACGAGGCGTCGGTGTCCACAGCGCTGCCCCACAGCAGGAGCAGAATGATCACAGCGGTCAAATAATGCCTCAGCTTGCTGGGGGCCTGGGGCCAATTCCGATTAAAGCCGGCTTGGCCGGACGGGTTAGTGCTTAGACTGGCGTTAATGTTAGCGTTGGTGTAGGCGTTAGTATTGGTCTTAGTGTCGGTGCTCGTACTGACATGGGCATCAGCGCTAGGAGCAATATTTGCTCCAGCTTTGGTCTTCGTATCGGTGCTTGGACGTGGATTCGTGTGCATCAAGCCTGCGCCTCCAGCACTTGCGGCCCCGGGAGTCGGCTGGCCAACAGCTCTTCCCGGTCGATCGCGCGGCCGTAAATTTCCGCGAACCGCTCGTCCGTCGCCTCCGACACAGGTCCGTCGAAGACAACCTGGCCCGCGCGGAGCCCGATAATGCGCGTGGCATAGCTGCGCGCCAAGTCGATAAAATGCAGGTTAACGATCGTCGTTATGCCGAGCTCGACGTTAATGCGCTTCAAATCATCCATGACCTGCTTGGTCGTCAAGGGATCCAGGGACGCCACGGGCTCGTCGGCGAGGATGATTTTGGCCTCCTGCGCCAATACGCGGGCGATCGCCACCCGCTGCTGCTGTCCGCCGGAGAGCTGGTCGGCCCGGACGTAGGCTTTTTCCACGATGTTCACGCGCTCCAGCGCCTGAAAAGCTAACTCCACATCCGCCTCCGGAAAACGGCCAAACAGGGTGCGCAGCGTGGAATGGTAGCCGACCCGGCCAGCCAGCACGTTGCGCAACACGGAGGAGCGCTTTACGAGATTGAAGCTTTGGAAGATCATGCCGATGTCGCGGCGAATCATCCGCAGCGGCTTGCCGGTGGCTTGCGTGATCGACTTGCCGTCGATGAGGATATCGCCTTCCGAAATGTCGTGCAGCCGGTTGATGGACCGCAGCAGCGTCGATTTGCCGGCACCGGACAAGCCCACGATGGCTACGAATTCGCCGGGCTCGATTTTTAGGTTGATTTGATCCAGACCTTTGGTGCCGTTCGGATACGTTTTTGTTACATTGCGCAGTTCTATCACGTTTGGGCTCCTTTTTCACAAAAAATAATCTGGAAAAACGCACAGCCAGCCGGGAGCATACAGTGCTCCGACTGGCTTGCAGGGGCTATTCGTCAAATTTCGTACAATTGCCTATTCCGTTTTCACTTTCTCGTTATACTCGCGGACGATGTCGAACACGCTGTCGTTGGAATCGACATAGCCTTCATGCGTGTAGATATCCGCGATGATTTGGTGCCCTTCCGGATCTTTGCCGATCTCGATAAAGGCATCCTTCAGCTTTTGCGCCCATTCGGCGCTCATGTCGGAACGGACGGAGATCGTATCGTTTGGAATCGGCTCCGTGTACGTCAGCACGCGAGTGTCTTCGAACACGGTTGGATAATCCTTCACGACCGTGTTCCGGGCATCCTGGAAGATCGCCGCAGCATCGACATCGCCGTTCAGGACCGCGATAACGCCTTGGTCATGGCCTTTCACCGTGATCGGCTCCACGTCGGACAGCGGATCCAAGCCAGCTTCTTGTAGCTTGGCGGCCGGCCAGACATAACCGGCGGAAGACGTTACGTTTTGGTAGGCGATTTTTTTGCCTTTCAGGTCGGCCACGGACTGGATGTCGGAATCTTTCTTGACGATAATCATCGCTTTGTAGAAATCTACCAGTTCATCCGTTGGTGCACCGGTCTCATCTTGTACCCCGAAACGCTGTGCTTGCAAAATGACCTCGGCGGCACCTTTTTCTTTGGCCAGCACGTAAGCCGTGGGAGGCAGGAAGCCGACATCCACTTGCTTGGAAGCCATCGCTTCAATGATCGTATTGTAGTCAGTCGACACGCTGACTTTAACCGGAACGCCCAGACGATCGGACAGCAGCTTCTCGAGCGGCTTCGCTTTAGCTTCCAGCGTATCAGCGTTTTGCGAAGGCACAAATTGGACGGTCAGCGTTTCAGGAACGTAGCCAGTATCTGCGGACGTGTCAGCCGCATTCGTGGATGCGTTGGATCCGGCATTGGAAGACGCAGCATTCGATTGACCGGATTCGGCCGATGCATTTCCGCTAGTGTTCGCCGGAGCGTTGTTTGCACAAGCGCTCAGGATCACGGAGATTGTCAAAAATAAAGGCAAAACAAACTTACCCATCTTCTTCAAGCGTATGACCTCCACTATTCTTATTTTTTTAGGTTCGAGACTACTATAAAAGAGATTTATTAACACGCCGTCAGAGGAAAAGCGGAAGTATGTAAAATTCCTTTTCATTCAGGAGTTTACAAACTTTGCGATCTTCGTTGCTAGAATGAGGAGGGGAATGAATAGGAATCCGAGGTGAAGGTGATGGAGCAACATGTGGAACGTGGAACCGGGGCGATCTCATCGGGACAGGAGGAAGTTCTCTGCAAAATCCTGGTCACCAGCGACATCCACGGCTTTATTTATCCAACAGATTATCGTACGACGGCGGAACGTTCGCTGGGGCTGGCCAAGTTGGCTACGCTTATTCGACGAGAACGCACGCATACACCCGACTTGATTCTGATTGATAACGGAGATGCGATTCAGGGGACACCACTGTGCACCTATCACGTCAAAAATCACCCCCACGGGGTTCATCCGTCCATCGCGGTGATGAATCTATTGGAATATGACGCCGCAGTACCGGGGAACCACGAGTTTAATTACGGGCAAGCACTACTGGGTAAGGCGATAAAGGATGCCCGATTTCCGTGGTTGTCGGCGGGGATATTGGATGAGGGGTCGGGAGAATCGGCGTTTGGTAAGCCCTACGTGATAAAGACCACCCAGGAGGGCGTGCGAATCGCCATCTTGGGTGTCACAACCCACTATATCCCGCATTGGGAGCACCCCCGGCACATCCCGGGTTGGACGTTTCAGGATGCACTCGAGACGGTGAAAGCCTGGGTTCCCCGCATCCGAGAAATAGAGCAGCCGGATTTGCTGGTGGTCAGCTATCACGGCGGGTTCGAGCGGGATTTGGCGACCGGCGTACCGACGGAACGGTTAACGGGTGAAAACCAAGGCTATGCCATGTGCCTGGGGGTGCCGGGCATCGACGTCTTGATCACGGGCCATCAGCATCGCATGCTCACGGGCGAGGTCGGCGGAGTCACGGTGATCCAGCCAGGAACGGGCGGACAAGCGTTGGGCCAAATCACCGTTCGCTTCAAGCGCGGAACTGACGGTCATTGGAGCATCCGCGAGAAAACGGCCGAGCTGCTCGTTCCCGATGCCGCCGTGGAGGCGGATGCCAAGGTGTTGGAGCTCATACGGCCGCTGGAATCGGCTACACAGGCTTGGCTTGACCAGCCGATCGGCCGGGTGGAGGGCGATATGACGATCGAAAACCCGCTCGCCTGTCGCTTGGCGGATCATCCGTTTATGGAGTTCGTGAATCGGGTGCAGATGGAGGCTGCTGGAGTTGACGTGTCCAATGCCGCGTTGCTGAGCGAGGCATCCAAAGGGTTTGCCGGAAGCATCACGCTGCGAGATGTGTTGACGAACTTCATGTACCCGAACACACTGACCGTCCTCCGCTTAACAGGGAAGGATATCCGGAAGGCGCTGGAGCAGACAGCGAATTATTTCGTTTTGGACACGGATGGTGAAATTACGGTAAATCCGGTGTATATCCAGCCGAAGGCTCAGCACTACAACTACGACATGTGGGAGGGCATTGAATACGAGCTTGACATCACCCGGCCTGTAGGGCAACGGGTCGTGAAGCTGACCCGGAACGGAGCGCCGCTGCAAGACGACACCGTGGTTGACGTCGTGATGAACAATTACCGCGCCAGTGGGGGCGGCGATTACGAGATGTACCGAGGCAAGCCGGTGATTCGCGAGATCCAGACCGACATGGCGGAGCTGGTGGCGGAGTACATTCAGCGGCACGGTACGATTCATGCGTCATGTGATGGGAACTGGAGAGTGATTAAGGGATCGTCTACCGGAGCTGGCGAAACGGCATTTCGCCCACGCCCACTTCCGCTCCCGTGAGGCAGGCGGTCATTACGGAAATGAAGCAGCTGGAACGGGCCGCTGCCCTTGCGGGAGTGGCTCCGCAGGCCCTCATCAACCCCATCGTTGAGGTGGGAGCGGGTTGGGGAACATTGGCCTTGGCCCTAGCGAAGGCGAATCCGAATTGGAGATGGATTATTTAACGGAGCACGGACTTGCCGGATCCATCGATTAGCCTGAATAACCGTACCTCTCTGCCGTGCCTTACATCACCTTCTCCATCCCCAATTGCCCAAATTTCCGGAACAGTGACGCGCGGCTCATCACCAGCTTCACCGGAATCAGCTTGTCCGCATGGCCGGTGATCCGTTTGCGATGGCTCGGATGAAAGACGGTGAGCAGCAACCGCAGATAGGTGGTCGTCAATGTCCGGAAGGCCCCCTGTTCAACGTGGTGCGTTTCGAAGCCCAACCCATGCGTGATGCCCCGATCCAGCAACGTAATCCCTTGCAGCGCCTTCACCTGACTAAGCTGCGGGTTGCTTTGCATTTCGGCGCAGATTTGCGACATCGCGTTTTTTGCAAGCCGGGCGACCTTCAAGGCGACCCGGTTCGCCTCATTGGATTGCAGCATGGCGAGGATTTGGCGGTTATCCAAATGCAGCTCCCCAATCCAATCCCCGTCCTGAATCCACGTCCCGTCCTCGCATTGCATGCTTTTGCCGCGGTATTGGGTGACAAACATTTTGCAGATGCCGAACTCTCCGGCGTACTTGGAGCGCAGTCGGCTAAACAGCTCAAATACCCGCTCCCAGCCCATCCAAACCGTTTGGACGGATTGCTTCATGATCGTTTTCACTTGCATGGAATGTCCTCACTTTCTTTTTTAAATCGTGTAGTGCTTAGATGTCTGCATCTAGACCAGCCCGGCGCTTAAAACAACGAGGAGGGCAGTCATGGCTCCAAGTAAGCCGCCCGCCAGCACATCGGAGGGGTAATGGACGCCAAGGTAAATTCGCGACAGGCCAACGATAAAAGCAAGCGGCAGAAGCAGTTGCGCCAGACCCGGAGCCGCGTATAGGAGCGGGATAAACGTCGAAAAAGCGGCCGTTGTGTGCCCGGATGGGAACGAGTAGTCCTTGAGCGGGTGGATGGAGATCCTTGCGTTTTGCAACGCTTCGTATGGGCGCGTACGCTGGAATCGCTTCTTAATCACTACCGCAAGCAGATGGCTAACGGTTAGAGCGATCAGGCTGTGCCATCCTGCCCGTTGCCATGAACCCGTGGTGAAGAGGACCACAGAAAGGGTTAAAGCGATCGTAAACGCAGCACTCCCCAGATGAGTAAGTCCTTTCAGAATCCGATCCAGCCACGGGTGACTCAGCGAATGATTGCACCACCGAAACAGCCGGTTATCGTACTCGCGCAGCCGAAGATAATAGCGATGTTTCATACCAACCCCTCCAATCCCTGAAAAAGAACACGTTCTACACGCCCCAAACCACTTACTCCAACCATTTAAACCAAACCTCCAACTCAACTACGCTGCCGGTATTGTCCCCGTTGATGCTGCCGCACGGGACGAATCCAGTAAAACAGCATGATGCCGAACAACAACAGTGAGCTGATCCCAACCGTCACCGTGACGTCGAAGCTTTCTGCCATCCAGCCGCCCAGAATGGGGCCGAGGATGACACCAATCCCTTCGATGCCGGAGAGGACGCCCCAGCCGGTCGCTTTTTGTTCGGCAGGAACGTAGTGGGACAGGATGGCGTTCCATGCCGGGAGTACAGCGGCATACGCCGCACCAAGACAGACGGCGAGCAGCATCGTGCTGAAGATCTGCCGGGAGTAGATCAGCAATCCAAGGCAGGCGGCCAAGGCGCCAAAACCGGCGATCAACAGCCATTTGTAACCCCATTTGTCGGCAAGCCGGCCCATCGGAACGAGCAGCAGGACGGTCATGCAGCCCCCAGCCATCAACACGATGGAATAATCCGAATAATCCAGCGCCAAATACTCGGAGGCAAAGCTCGGCAGGACGGGCACCAGCAGACCGGCGGCAAGCGTTTGCACAATCATGCCGGGCACAAGCGGCTTCATTTGCGCAAGCTTGCTCCCGATTTCACGTATTTGCTGTTTAAATGGGACCGTAGACTCCAGCAAGCGTCGGGATGAGAAATCCATCCGTTTCAGGGCGGCCAGCAGCCACCCCGCGGCCCAGCATCCGGCCAATAGCCAGAACGATAACACATAGCTGCGGTCGATCAGAAAATTGACGCCAACTGGGCCTAGGCCCAGCGAGACGAGCCAAATCGTATAAATCGATCCCATCTGTGAGCCGCGGCGGTCCTCCCGGATCTCGGAGAGGCAGAGCAGCCAGACGGGCGAGACCCCAATCCCGATCAGGCCCGCCCCAAGTACAATCGCCCAAGGAGCATGAACTCCGTAAGAGACGAACAGGCCGAGCAGTCCGAGCAGCAGGAAGATATTCAAGATCACCCGGGCGGGGAACCGATCCAGCACGTATCCTGCGAGAACCTTAATCAGCGTGTCGGCCAAATAATGGACCGAGATCGCTAAACCAACCGCCGCCAGCGTAATCTGGCGTTCTTTGGCATAGGCGGGCAGGAATGAGATAAGAAAGGCGCTGCGGGCGATTTCTGTGAAAAACAAAATGGCCGCGCAGTGCAGAAATGCTGGAGTAAGATGATGACTGGATATCCATCGGCGAGTACTTTTCATATGTGTAAGACCCCTTGCTTCTTATTCGTGCCTTCATCGTCAAAGGTGCGGCTCGCTGAATCATTAGCCGTCCGCCAACGCCGGCAGTCGGCCCGCCAGGCGCAGTACGTCCCGGACGATCGTCTCGGTGGCGCAACCCGCGGCCAGTTCGTCGTATTGCTGGAGCATCCGGGCCCGGCGGACCTCGGAATCAAGCAGCTTTTGCACCTGCTCCGCCAAGGTTCGCGGCGAGGAGGCCACTACGGCTGCGCCTTTGCGCTCCAGGTACCTCGCGTTTTCCCGCTCCTGGCCGGAGAACGGCTTGTAGACCACGATCGGCGTGCGGATCTGGATCGCTTCCGACAATGTGATACCGCCGGCCTTCGTCACGATGCAAGCGGCTTCCCGCATACGGTCATGGATTGCTTCGACGTAACCGAATAGGCGGAGCCGTTCGTGACCGGCAAAACGCCGTTCCAGGCGACGCCGCAGCTTCTCGTTGCCTCCGCAGACGAGGTCCACTCGCACGTCCGGCAGTGCCAACAGCTTGGCGGTGATCCGCTGGGCGTCGGGCAAAGGAATATTCGCCCCCATCATGACCAGAATGGAGCGGGATCTCTCCAAGGATCGCCTTGCCTGGGTCTGCGTCAGCGGATTTGAGGATCGCCCCGGCTCATAAAAATGCTCCCGCACGGGGATGCCGCTGACCACAATCGCCTCTGCCGGCACGCCGCGCTCCATCATCTCCCGCTTCAAATCGGCGGTCGCCACATAATAACGGTCCGGCTGCGTGAACAACCAGCGGTTGTGCAGGCTGAAGTCGGTCACAACTGTAAAGACCGGCCCCCGAATGCCGTGTTTTCGCAAGTGTTCCGTAATGCCGCCGAAGGGGAAGGTGTTGATGATCGCGTCTGGCCGCTGCTTTTGGAGCAGGGCGATGAGTTTTTTCATGCCCAGCTGGTTTCCCCATTTCGCTATAGCGCTCGTCTGCTGGAGATCCTTCGTTGCGTAATAGCTCCAACCGTAATAATCTAAGCCGTAGGTTGAGAACCACGGGCTGTATAAGTAGAGATGCCGGGAAATAGAATTGAGTCCCGGATGGGCTTCACGGTACAGGTCGATCACGCTGACCGAACGGACGCCCGAACGGGTCAGGGATTGCTCCAGCGTCCGCGCTACCTGGATATGGCCGTTGCCGTATCCGGCGGTCAGGATGACGATATGCATGTTTTGCTTCATGATAGCTGCCGCCTTTCCACCGAAATCGAAAATGCACGGTTCATTCCGTTGATTTATTCCGAGTTCCAGTATATAGGAAGGTTGGAAGAATCAAACCGGACGTTCGGCGTGATTTCATTCCGACCTTAGTCCAGTATGCGGGCCGGACCGCTTGGGATTATAACCCCCCTAGGACATCCGAGTAACCCAAGTGAATATACCTTCACTTTAGAGTGTTAATGTTAACGTTCGTTTAAGGGGGATAGGTATCTGTGTAAATGGGCGTTGAGGTGAGGCGATGGGATTCGTTTTTTTACCTGTGGCATTCGGGATGGCGGATTAGGTATAATTAAAAAATGACTTGAGTTCGTTTAGAAAGAGGATATGGATGAATAAACAATCGATTTATGGTATGACGAAGGATCAGCTGGCCGCTTGGCTGCTGGACCGTGGACATAAACGAGGCCGGGCCGTGATGGTATGGGAGGGTCTATACCGCAAACGGGTTACTGCGTTCGATGCAATGGAAGGCGTTCATCCCGAATGCCTCGCCCTGCTGAAGGAACAGTTTGTTATCGAAACCTTGGAGGAGCATGTCCGCCAAGAGTCGATCGATGGGACGATCAAGTTCCTATTCCGCTTGCAGGACGGCAACCTGATCGAGACGGTGCTCATGCGCCATAAATTTGGTCTGTCGGTTTGCGTGACAACCCAGGTTGGATGTAATATCGGCTGCAGCTTCTGCGCCAGCGGGCTGTTGAAGAAGAGCCGGGATCTGACGAGCGGAGAAATCGTAGAGCAGGTCATGAAGGTGCAGATGCATTTGGACCGGCAGGGCAAAGGTGAACGCGTCTCCCACATCGTGGTGATGGGGATCGGGGAACCTTTTGATAATTACGACAATATGGCTGATTTCCTGCGGGTCATCCAAGACCCCAAAGGACTTGCGATTGGTCCGCGCCACATTACCGTGTCGACCAGCGGGCTGGCGGACAAAATCATCGAGTTTGCCGATTCCGATCTGCAAGTGAATTTGGCTGTGTCGTTGCATGCCCCAAACAATGAGCTGCGCACGCGGATCATGAAGATCAATAAGGCGATTCCGATTGAGAAGCTGATGGCGGCGATCGACTATTACCTGGAGCGGACGAACCGGCGGCTTACGATTGAGTATATTTTGCTCAAGGGCGTGAATGACGGGACGGAACATGCGCAGGAATTGGCGGATCTGCTGGGAGACCGGTTTGTGAACGTCAACCTGATTCCGTATAATCCGGTGGATGAGCACAGCCAGTATCAGCGGAGTGAACAGAAATCCGTGTTGGCCTTCTACGATGCGCTCAAAAAACGCGGCCTCAGCGTCAGCGTCCGGCTCGAGCACGGGGCCGACATCGATGCGGCCTGCGGACAGCTGCGCAGCAAGCAGCTGAAGCAGCCGAGCTGAGCTGAACTGAGTTGAGCAGAATTAGGCTGAGTGGGACTGTGAAGAGCAGAGCTGAACAGAGCTGGGCTGAGCTAAACTAAGCTGAACTAAGCTGAGCGAGCGGGATAATGGCAAAGGGAAAGGACTTGGAGAATAGCTCCAAGTCCTTTTTGGGTTGCTGGAGGCGGCTTGCTGTACCTATCGGAGAACCAGTTAACTGTAAAAGTACATCTAAAATCAAGCAGGTTGCGAATTTTTGGGTGATTAACTGCAAAAGTACAGTTGAAAAGGAATGATTAGAGTAGAATCCAGCCGATTGCCGGCTCATGAACTGCATTTTTACATTTGAAGCCTCAAATATGATCGGTTTTGGTGCAAATGAACTGTACTTTTGCATTTCGTGAATGTGTTTCGTGTCAAGGCGGTGCAACACGCTTGCGACAAGCGGGTGGCCGCCTCGCACATCCTCCACTAGAGATGTCTTCGGATCACGCCCTCCAGCAAGCTCGCTACCGCATGCGGCCCGCTCTGGAGCACCTCTCTCGACAGAGGGAGTCGTACGAAACGTTCATCCAGGTCCAGCGCCTCGGCGAACAAGCCGCTTAATCCGCGGGCTCGGCGAATGGTTTGTTATTTTGACCGAGACCCGCTAACATAGGGGTACAATTGTTATCCTCGAGGTGAAGGAGGTTATCTGATGCTGCTAGAGGTTATCGCAACCTGTGTAGAGGACGCCGTCGTGGCGGAGGCAAATGGAGCGGACTGGCTGGAGCTGATTACAGCGATGACGGAAGGGGGACTCACCCCTGGGATTGGCATGGTTCAACAAGTGGTGAAGGCGGTGTCTATTCCCGTTCATGTGATGGTGCGCCCGCATAGCCGATCTTTTGTATATGGGGAAGCCGATTTATTGACGATGGAAGCCGAAGTGCGAGCGATCGCCGAAACGGGGGCGGCGGGGATCGTCTTTGGCGCGCTGACCGCCGATCGGCAAATTGATGAGGGGGCGCTGGAGCGGATCTTAAAGTTGTCGGGGGGGCTGAACGTTACGTTTCACCGGGCGTTTGACGAGTTGGCCGATCTGCCGTCCGGGTTGCGCACACTCATGCAGTACCCGCAGGTGAACCGGGTGCTGACCTCGGGCGGACCGCGCCCGGCGCCGCAGGCGGTTTCCGAGATTCGGGAGCTGGTGGAGATGGCACGCGGCAGCTCGTTGCGCATTTTAGCTGGACACGGCTTAACCCTGGAGACGGTCTCCCAAGTCATTGCCGACACAGGCGTGAGCGAAGTACACTGCGGCTCTGCGGTTCGAATCAACGGGAACGGACTGGCTCCCCTTGATCCCTCCAAGCTGCAGAGCTTATCTCGTTTGTTACATGGCATAAAATAACAGATAACACCATAATATAACAAAAATTTACTGGATACGACACCTCTTCGGGAGATAACATGTCATTACATCCCATATAGAGGAGCGATCCTGAATTTATGCATATTTATCCCAATAACCAACAAACTTTAACAAAACGTTGTGCATTGGCACTCCTGTGCATACTGCTGCTGCTCGAAACGGTGGGCGCTTCAACTCCGGTGATCGCAGCGTCCGCTTCAACCGCATCCCCCGTATCCTGCGGTCCGGGTTGTCAACGTTATGACATTGTTATGATTGGCAGTGAAATTGAAGGTGTGCTCTTGGCAAAGCGGGCGCATGATGCCGGGCTAAGCGTACTGATCCTCGATCCTCGCGAGAAGCCGGGCGGGGAGCTGATCCAAGGACAGATGCTGGTGCTGGACGAACCCAACGACAATCGTAAGCGCAGCTTGGTGCAAGGCGAAATGAAATCCTTGTACGACGGCTACAATGCCGGGACAATTCGTAAATTGTCTGCTTTTGAAAACTATTACCGTAAGATGATCCGAGGGATTCCGATGCGAAGCGGTATCGTCATTGACAGCGTGGAGATTAATGGAACCGGCAAATCAAAGCAAGGGAAGACGCTGAAATCAATCACCTACCTGGCCAAAGACGGCAAATTGTATCAAGTACAGGCGGGATACTTTGTGGAAAATACCGACTTTAACGCACTCACCGTCCATCTTGGGAACAAACGAATCCCGGGGATGGAAAGCTTGTACAACGGCAAGAAGCCGGATTATATGGCCGCTACCTATATGCTTCGGTTCAAGGGAGTTAACTGGAGCAAGCTGCATCAAGCGGTGCTAGAGGATTATCCGCTGACGAATGTCGTCAAGAAATACGGCCCCAATACATATGTTGATTGGGATTTCGCCACTGGCTTCAGCAACATAACCTACCAGTACAAGCCGCGGGACTCCCAGCTACTACTGAGAGGATTAAATGCCACCTATCAGAAAGACGGTGAAGTGATCGTTAATGGCTTGCTGATTTACGATGTCGATCCGGCCGATCCGAAATCGGTCCGCTCTGCCGTGGCTAAGGGCAAGGCCGAAGCCCCGTATATCGCCAAATTTTTACGTGAACATATTCCCGGGTTCAGCAAAGCGCAGCTCAATGGATATCCCGATTATTTGTACATTCGCGACTATAACCGTTATGAAACGGAATACGTGCTGACCTATAAAGACGTGATGTCGAGCCGGATGTTCTGGGATAACGTGACGCTTGGAGGATATCCCGTCGATTTACAGGCAACTCGCGCGTTGAAGAAGGGGATTGGTTTCGGCAAGCCGGACCGCTACGGGATTCCTCTGCGTTCCTTTGAGCTGAAGAACTACGACAACGTCCTGGTAGCTGGTAAAAATATTGGTGCGGAAATCAAAGCCTACGGCAGCGCCCGTATCATCCCCACCACTGCTTTGGCCGCGGAAACCATGGGCATCCTGCTCGCGCGGGAATGGAAGAAGGGGCACAAGCGGTTAAGCGAGCTGACCGCGGCGGATTTCCGCCGAATCCACCAATATTTGAAGAAGGATTACAACATCCGGGTCGATCAATGATCTGTATGCGGAAGTTCCTGAAGCCAGGTCGACCAGGCCTCCTGGAGTCGAGCCACGCCTTCATCGATCCGATCGAACGGGATGCCGCCGAATCCGAGCATAAACGATTTGAGCTCCGTTTCCGGCGGTGCCTCCCAATAGAAGGCGGCAGAGGCGATCCGTACGCCGGCTTGTCCAGCCAGCTGCAGCAGCTGTGCTTCCGGCAGGCGGGATTTGACGTTTAGAATCACATGCATCCCGGCGCTATCACCGGTAACGGCAGCTTGTTTCCCGAAATGTGATGTGAGGGAGGCGACGAGCTGCCGATTTTTTTTGCGGTATAGGTTCCTCATTCGCCGGATATGCCGTTCGAAGTGTCCTTCCTGAATAAACCGCTCCAGCGTTCGCTGATGTATCCCCGACGCAGACGCTTCAAACAGAATATGCCGCCGCAAGGCGCGGAACCGGGGCACCAGATGCTCGGGCAACACGAGATAATGGATGCAGATATCCGGGGCTAACACCTGGGAGAAGCCGCCGAGATAGATGACGCGGTCGTTGGGGACCAGTCCTTGCAACGCCGGCACCGGTTTGCCTTGATAGCGGAACTCGCCTCCGTAATCGTCTTCGATCAGGTAGCCGTCCACCGCCTTAGCCCATTCCAGCAGCTCCAGTCGGCGGGATAATGGCATGACGAGACCAGTCGGAAACTGGTGGGACGGAGACACGCTGGCGATCCGGGCTCCACTGGCCCGCAACAAATCGGGGCGCAGCCCGTGCTCGTCAAGGCGGATCGGATGGACCGTGAAGTCCAGGGCGGCCAGCGTAGCGGGAACGATCCGGTATCCGGGCTCCTCGACGGCAATGGAATCGATCTCCCCCTTCAGCATTTGCCCTAGCAGCAGAAGCAGCAGATGTTGTTCCGCCCCAATAACGATCTGGTCCGGTGAGGCTTTCACCCCGCGGAACCAGCCTAAATATCCGGCGATGGCACGTCGTAATCCCGGGTCCCCCTGAGCGTCTCCGTAGAACAGCAGGTCTGCATATTCCGGGCGTAAGAGCTGGTTATGTAGTCTTTTCCATAGGGCAAAAGGAAACAAGCTGAAATCGTTCTTAGACAGGTGAAAATCGTATCGTGGGAATCCCGCCTTCTTCTCGTTTGGTGCAGGCTTCGTTTGAGGCATAGCAGCAGCTGCAGCGGACTTCGACGACACCCGGTCCCGGCCTTCCGGCTTCTCGTGTCCCAGCTCAAGTGCCTTATAGGGCTCCGGCAGTTTGACAACGAAGTATCCCCGTTTCGGCCGACTCTCGATAAACCCTTCGGCGATCAACTGCTGGTAGGCCAGCTCGACGGGCGTAGTGCTGATGCCGAGGAACTCCGCCAGCTTGCGGATCGAAGGCAAACGTTGCTCTTCTTGAAGCGAACCGGCGATGATATCCCGTTTGAACGACTCATAAATTTCGACGTACCGGTAGGAACGCCCGGCCTTCCCAGTTTGTCCGTCATTTTGGTGCGGTATGATATACACTCGTGGATCCCCTTCCTTCGATGGCAAACTGTCCTTTGATTTTTTCTCGATTTGTATATTTTTCAGTATACAGTACCGTGTTAAGATGCGAAAAGAACAACGCAGCAAGATGAACATGTGCAGTAAGAGAGAATAAGCCAAGAGATGAAAAAGGGGAACATAACGATGAGTAACGCGGGTTTTCTAATGGGTGAAAAAGTATATCTCCGCCCGATGAACGTGGAGGATGCGGAGTGGTATTATTTGAATTTGCATGAGCCGGAAGTGAGAAAATGGACGGGGACGAAACGTCACTTCACGAAGGATTTTATCGCCTCCTATCTGGAGCGGAAAAGTCAGGACGATTCCACCGTACTGCTGGCGATTGTACGACGGGACGATGACCGGCCTATCGGGGACATTGCGCTGCAGGATATCGATCCGAGCAACCGCTGCTGCAACATTCGCATTGCGATTAACCAGACGTCGGATACCGGGAAGGGTTACGGCAGCGAAGCCATGAAGCTGATGCTGGATTACGGCTTTGGCGTACTGAATCTTCACCGGATTGAGCTGAATGTGTTCGACTACAATGCCCGGGCGATGCACGTCTATGAGAAGCTGGGGTTCAAGCGAGAGGGTGTGCAGCGAGAAGCGTTGTTCTACGATCACAAGTACCATGATTCGATTCTGATGAGCATTCTAGAGGACGAGTTCCGGGCGTTGCACGTACGTCAATAGCTCTTGTCAGAGTCTTGGGCAAACCGCTTTGCATAGCGATCCTCGTCAGTTCGTGATATACTAGTGGAACAAATGTTCCCTAGGGATATCGGCGGGTGACACAAAGAATTATGGCAAAAGAGTCCACGGTTACGATCGCGGTGCGCCCTCTGGTGGAGTATGTGTTCCGCAGCGGTAGCTTGGAAGGCGGCTTTCGTGCCGCGGTTTCGCTGACGGAAGGCACGAAGGCGCATCAGCAGGTGCAGAAGCAATACGGCGAAGGAGACCAGAAAGAAGTGTATTTGAAGGCGGAGATTCCCTGCGGGGATCTCCTCTTCGTCGTGGACGGGCGTTGCGACGGGCTGCTGGCCGGTGAGGACGGAAGCTTGACCGTGGACGAGATCAAATCGACAGCCGGCGATTTGTCGGCCATCGACGAGGACACCTATCCCGTGCATTGGGCCCAGGCGAAGTGCTATGCCTACATGTACGCCAAAGCCAACGGGCTGAGCGAGATGGGCATCCAGCTGACTTATGTGCAGCTGGATACGGGGGAGCGGAAGCAGTTTCGGACGCGCGCCGGGATCGACGAGCTGGAGACGTTTATGTATGACGTTGTTCAGCGATATGCCCCGTATGCCCGGCTGCTTCGCAACCATCGTCGCGAGCGGAACCGGAGCATCGTGGAGCTGGCGTTTCCGTTTCCCGGATACCGGGCCGGGCAACGGAAGCTGGCGGGCGCGGTGTACAAGACGATCGAGGAAGCCGTTGGTTTGTTTGCCCAAGCGCCAACAGGCATTGGCAAGACGATCTCCACCACATTTCCGGCGCTTAAGGCGATGGGGGAAGGCAAGCTAAATCAGCTGTATTACCTTACCGCCAAGACGATTACCCGGACTGCGGCGGAGAACGCCTTCGCGCTGATGGAAGCGCAGGGTCTGCAAGCTTGGGTCGTCACGCTGACCGCCAAGGAGAAAATTTGCTTTCGCGAAGAAGTCCGCTGCACCAAGGAAGACTGCATGTATGCCGACGGATATTACGATCGGATTAATGGGGCGATCCAGGATATTCTGGCGAATGAGACCCAGCTTGCCCGCCCGGTGATTGAGGCATACGCCCGGAAGCACCGGGTGTGCCCGTTTGAATTTTCGCTGGACCTCTCCTATGCCGCCGATGTAACGATCTGTGATTACAATTATGTGTTTGATCCCAAAGTGTCCTTGCAGCGCATGTTCGCCGAGCAGAAGAAGGAAACCGTGCTGCTGATCGACGAGGCGCATAATCTGGTCGACCGGGCCCGGGAGATGTATTCCGCCGAGCTGCTGAAATCCAGCTTCTTAACGCTGCAACGGGCCTATAAAGCGAAGAGTCCCTCCGTCGCGAAGGCGGCTAAGGCGGTAAACGCCGGGTTCATCGAGCTGCGGAAGCAGGCGGAAGGGCCGTTTTGGGTTGATCGGGCCGCGCCAGAGCTGCTGCTGCAGCGGGTGGAAGCTTTTGCCAAGGCTGCCGAACGGGAGCTGGCGATTGATCCCTCCGCCGCCGGGCAGGCGAATGCTCCAGGCAGTTCGGAAGCCGAGGCGCGGGAGCTGCTGCTTCAGGCTTATTTTGACGCCCTGCATTTCAGCCGAATGGGCAAGCTGTACGATGAGCGGTTCGTCACCTACGCTGAGATCGCCAGGGAGGACGTGCGGATCAAGCTGTTTTGCTTGGATCCTTCTCATTTGCTGCAGGAGATGAGCAAGGGGTTTCGCTCGCGGATTTATTTCTCGGCGACGTTGTCGCCGATGGGGTATTATCGCGACATGTTGGGCGCCGGGCCGGACGATTATTCGATATCGCTGCCTTCTCCCTTCTCCCGGGATCAGCTGGAAGTGGTGGTCGTGCCGCTGTCCACCAGGTATCAAGACCGGGAACAGACACGTGGTCCGCTCGTTCGTGCTTTACAGGAAGTGACCCGCGGCCGGCCGGGAAATTATTTGTTTTTCTTCCCTTCCTACGCCTATATGAACATGATTTACGAAGAATTTGCCGCCTCCAAGGACAAAGGGACAGAGCTGTTGCTTCAGCAGGCGGGGATGACCGAGGAGGATCGGGAGCAGTTTTTAGCCGCTTTTGTGCCAAACCCTGAACCGGGCAGGACCTTTATCGCCTTTGCCGTCATGGGAGGCTTGTTCTCGGAGGGCATCGATCTTGTTGGCGACAGGTTGACAGGCGTGGCGATCGTCGGTGTCGGCTTGCCGCAAATCGGTCCGGAACGCAACTTGATTCGCGACTACTTTCAGGCGACCGGAAGAGATGGCTTTGATTATGCTTACGTGTACCCCGGCATGAATAAGGTGTTGCAGGCCGGCGGGCGCCTGATTCGCTCAGAGACCGACTATGGCCGCTTGGCCCTGATCGACGACCGTTACCTTCAATCGCATTACGCACGGCTGCTGCCGGAGGAATGGCGCTAGAGCACTCCGAATATTCCCTTCAATTGTGACATATTTTGAACATGTAAGGATAACTTGTTCCGGTTGGGGGAGGCGACGGTTTGGGGATCACGTATATTAAGGTTTCGGTTGTTTATTTTGTCATCGGTGTATTGCTAGGCATGTACATGTCCATGCAACATGACTATACTTTATCGGGCGTTCATGCCCATGTGAATTTGCTGGGGTGGGCGTCCTTTGCGTTGGCTGGCGTCATTTATGTGTTGTTTCCGGGAGCAGGGGAAAGTCTGCTGAGCAAAATCCAGTTCTGGACGTACTCCATCGGGCTTCCGGTCATGATGATCAGTTTATCTCTGGTGCTGAACGGTTCCGAACAACTGGAGCCTTTGGTAGCGATTGGCGGAACCCTTGTCGTGATCAGTGTCATCATATTTGCAGTCAACGTGCTGACGAACGTGCGGACCAGCGCGTCGGCTCGCGGCAGAAAGTAACTATAGCACGAGTGAAAGAGGTGCATTCTTCATCAGCTGCCCGGGAGATCGATCTGGTCGGCTGTTTTTTTTTGCAAAGCTGGGTTGACACTTATCTCGATATCATGTATCTTAATATCAAGATATCTCATATTAAGAATTATTCAAGACGCTTGAGGTTACCCTATGCTATAGTTATCATAGTCCGAACACGACATGGAGGTGAGTTCACAGATGGATCCAACGAAGAATGAGGCGCTGCATTTGTTCATCGTCTTGTCCCGGGCCAGCGAGTGGGTACATGCGCATGCGGATAAGGAGATTCGGAAATACGGATTAACCCGGACCGAGTTTGGCGTACTAGACTTGCTGTATCATAAAGGCAGACAGCCGATTCAGCAAATTGGCTCTAAGGTGTTGATGAGCAGCGGCAATATTACGTATGTCGTGGATAAGCTGGAGAAGAAGGGGTACGTCACCCGGAAGGATTGCGTGGAAGACCGACGGTTAGTTTACGCAGAACTCACCGAGCAGGGACGCGAGTTCATCGAAGAGGTGTTCCCGCAGATTACCGGCATCATCGAGGAGGCAGTCAGCGGTCTTTCGCCGGAAGAGAAGCAGATCGCGGGGATGCTGCTGAAGAAGCTTGGGAAATCGGCGCAGGCCGGCTTTAAATAGCGGCAAGGGATTAAGGGGACCCAAATCATTGCTCGCGAAAGAAATTGACTTAACGAAGCTCCGACAGGCGGCGGAAAGGGCGTCAGAGGACGTCTTTTCAGGTCTAATATCTTAATATAAAGATTCTATACATTAAGAGATATCTGATAGGAAAGTATGTCAGGTACGTACACAAATAAAAACAAAAAACAAAGGAGTTAAACATGAATTTGGAATTGGCGTTATTAATTGTTCGTTTGGTGTTGGGATTGACGATGATGGCGCATGGTGCGCAAAAGCTGTTTGGTTGGTTTGGCGGTCTCGGCCCTAAAGGAACCGGCGGTTGGTTTGAAACGATAGGGATGAAGCCCGGGGTGCTGATGGCCGTGTTAGCGGGTCTCGCTGAATTTGGCGGCGGATTGCTGGTGGCGGCAGGTTTATTTACGCCTATAGGTACGGCGCTGTTGATTCTTACGATGATCGTGGCGATCGTATCCGTTCATGGTAAGAATGGGTTCTGGTCGACGTCAGGCGGCTTTGAATACAATTTGCTGCTGATCGCTGTTTTGGTTGGCTTGATGTTGTCCGGGGCCGGGGAATACTCTCTCGATGCTCTGCTATAACAAATCAGATTACTATGAACGCAATAAAGGTTTAATTGAGGAGGAAGTTATCGATGAATTCGCATGAGCATGATTTTACCACGGTTATCAAATCCCGCCGGTCGGCGAATAAATTTATCCCGGGTGTAGAAATCCAAGACAAGGAACTGGAAGAAATCTTTCATCTTACGAAATTCGCGCCGTCGGCGTTTAACTTGCAGCATACCCATTATGTGGTGGTGAAGGATCCCGAATTGAAGGAGCAAGTGTATGAGGCTGCGGCCAAGCAATATAAAGTCCGAACTGCCTCCGCGGTGATCCTGGTGCTGGGAAAATTGGATGCCCATAAGGATGTCGGGATGATGAATGAAGGCCTGCTGAATTTGGGCGTTCTCAGCAAGCAGGAGTACGACATGCTCGTGTCGGATACGATCGGGTTCTATGAAAGCCGGGGCGAAGCGTTTATGCGGGATGAGGCGATTCGCAGCGCCAGCCTATCGGCCATGCAGATGATGCTCATCGCGAAGGACCGCGGCTGGGATACATGCCCGATGATCGGGTTTGATCCCGACGCCATGCGCCGCCTGCTGAACGTTCCGGACAATTACGTGCCGGTGATGCTGATAGCGATCGGCAAAGAAGACAGCTCGAGCTTCCGTCCGCGCGGCTACCGTAAGCCGGTTGGCGAGTTCGTCAGCTTTAACCGTTTTTGAGCATGCTTATCACCCAAAACAAGGAGGAGCTACACATGGTACATCCAACTTCAGGGATTCATCATATTACCGCATTTGCTACCGATCCGCAGGCGAATGTCGATTTTTACGCAGGAGTGCTGGGGCTTAGATTGGTCAAAAAAACGATCAACTTCGATGCCCCGGAGGTGTACCATTTGTACTTCGGCGATGAGGATGGGAATCCGGGAACGATTATGACCTTCTTCCCGACGCCCGGGGCTCGGCGTGGCCGGGTTGGCGGCGGCCAGGTCGGCGTCACTACCTTCGCCATACCGGTTGGCACAATGGGATTCTGGCAGGAGCGTCTGCACAAATTCGGCATCTCCACGACCGAAACCCGCCGATTCGGTGAATCCTATCTGCATTTCCGTGACAAAGACGGACTCCAGCTCGAGCTGGTGGAACGCGCTACCGGCCCGCTAAGCACTTGGTCGTTTGGCGGCATTCCAACCGACAAGGCGATCAAAGGCTTTGGCGGCGCGGTGCTCTACAGCATGGCCCCGGAGAAAACTGCCGCGTTGCTCGAAACCGTCATGGGCTTACAGAAGCTTGGCACAGAGGGCGATTATACCCGTTTTAAAGCCGAGGGTGACCTTGGCGACGTGATCGATGTAAACGTCAAATCGATGGAATACGGCGCGGGCGGAGCCGGAACGGTGCATCACATCGCCTGGAGAGCCCGGGACTTCGCGGAACATGAAGAATGGAGAGTTCGGGTTGCCGAGCACGGCTACCATCCGACGCCAATCGTTGACCGGCAATATTTTCACGCGCTTTATTTCCGGGAGGAAGGCGGCATCTTGTTCGAAATTGCCACGAATCCGCCAGGGTTCGCCAATGACGAGTCGCCGGAGCATTTGGGTGAAAAGCTGATGCTTCCCGCTTGGTATGAACCGCACCGTGCACTGATCGAACAAAATCTGACCCCGTTTGAAGTCCGGGTGCTGAAGGAGGATCTGCAGGGATGAAGCTGAAGCATATCTTCAAGACGGGGACCCTAACGGCCAGCGGTGAAGCGGCGGCACCTACACTGCTTCTTCTCCACGGCACCGGCGGCACGGAGCGGGATCTGCTGCCATTGGCAGAAATCATCTCCCCGGCTTCGGCAGTGCTTAGCGTCCGGGGGAACGTATTGGAGAACGGGATGCCGCGTTTCTTCCGGCGGTTGGCGATGGGCGTGTTCGACGAGGAGGATCTGGTGCTGCGCACGAAGGAGCTGCACGATTTCCTGGACGAGGCGGCGGCGCACTACGGCTTCGATCGGAGCCGCATCGTTGCGGTGGGGTATTCGAACGGAGCAAACATCGCAGCGAGCCTCCTGTTCCACCATGCGGCCGCACTAAGCGGGGCTATTCTGCACCATCCGATGGTCCCACGGCGGGGCGTGCCGCTGCCGGAGATGGCAGGAATCCCTGTCTTCATCGGGGCGGGGCGGAATGACGCGATGTGTAAGCCGGAAGAAACCGAGGAACTGGAAGGGGTGCTCAGAGGTGCGGGTGCCCAAGTGCATGTGCATTGGGAGCCCTATGGACATCAGTTGACCGAAACCGAGGTTCAGGCTGCGGCAGAGTGGTTTCAGGACCATCTGCTGAACCAATAAGACAGGTTTCATCAAAGGCAGTTCGGAGCACATCGCTCTGGACTGCCTTTGTTTGTTGGATAAATTAAGTGCCCACAAATGAGAGATTTTGTGCTAGCATAAAATGTGTGCGCTTACATGGAGGATATTGGTTGAACTATAGATGCATGGAATTTACGTAAAAGGGGAGGGATGGCAGTCATGCTGCAAGTGCTTCTGGTCGATGATGAGCCTTGGGTGCTGGAAGGTCTTCGAACTATGGTGAATTGGGAAAAGCACGGCTTTCAAGTCTGCGGCGAAGCGCTGGACGGTCCGGAGGCCTTAACCAAGATGCAGGAGCTGCGGCCTGAGCTGGTCGTCACGGATATCCATATGCCCGTCATCAGCGGCTTGGAGCTGATTGAACGGAGTAAACAGCTGCTCGCAAGGCCCCCTAAGTTCGTTATTTTAAGCGGATACGACGATTTTAACTACGCACTTACGGCGATGCGGCAACGGGTGGCGGAGTATCTGCTAAAACCGATTGACGAAGACGAGTTCGGGGCGATTCTGGACCGTCTCGGTCAGATGATCGTCGAGGAGCGGGAAATGGAGCAGTCCAAGCTAAGGAAGCAGACGTTGTTTAAAAATAACCTCCTGAACCGATTGATTCAGGGGGAAGAAGGCGCCCGGCTGGAGCAGGAGGCGGCAGCCGCGCTTCAGCTCGGGGGCGAGCCGGAGCTGCGGTGTATGCTGTTCGACGCCGGGATTGATCCGCAAGCTCTAAAGCAGCGGGTGCTTGGTTATTTCTCGAAACCTGCGGATGCGGATCGTTCCTTCCTGGACGGCTCAGGCCGGGTCGGGATGATTATTCGGACAGATGAAATACCGCAGCCGCGTATCGAAGAGATGGGACTGGCGATCAGCAGTGAGCTTTCGGAGATAGGTTCGCCGGCAGTGATCGCCGTCAGCCGCGCCGGGAAGGGGATCCGCTCGATCCGGGAGCTGTATCTGCAAACGATGGAGACCGTCAAAGCGAAGCGTGAGAAGGGGAGAACTGGCTTCTTCTTGCCTTGCCATCACCCGCAGCTCCAGAGTACGGAGGATGTGTTGAAGGGAAAGGTCGAGCTGCTGCTGGACGCCGTGCTTCAAGGGGATCCCGGAACAGCGGGGGCGGCGGTGGAAGAGGTGTTTGGCGCACTTGCCTGCAGCCAGATCGGCGTGGAAACCATGCGGGCCTTCGCAGCCAATATGGAGCTGACGTTATGCCGCAGGATCAAGAAAGCCGGCGGTGATGCCGACGCCTTTATGGTCCGCATGCAGGGGGACGAAGGGGATTCGAACGGCATCAGCGACTACCTGGCGCTCAGGCAGTATCTTCATAGGCTGTGCCAGGAGGCTTCGTTGCTGCTGGCCGGATTGCGCCGGAAGAACGAGAATAACACGGTATTTCAGGTCATTCAGTACGTAGATGAGGAGTTCCGCAGCAAGCTGAAGCTGCAAACCCTCGCCAAGAAGTTTCACATGAATCCGACCTATTTGGGGCAGGTGTTCAAAAAAGAAACGGGCAAAGGCTTCAACGAATATCTCAACGAGAAACGGCTTGAAGAGGCCAAACGCCTGCTGAAGCGCACCTCGATGAAAATTTCCGATATTGCGCTGCAGGTGGGGTATCCGAATACGGACTATTTTATCAGCAAATTCAAACAGTCGATCGGTATGCTGCCCTCTGCCTACAAATCCGAGTTTCAAAATGACGGCTCCAAGAAAGTGGAAGGGTCCAGATCGGCCGAATAAGCCCAAGGTGGTGCGAGCATGGGAAGATGGAGATTCCGGGGAAAAGTGAACGATATTCCGCTGAAGACGAAATTTTTGCTGATCTACTTGATTGGCGTACTGCTGCCGATCCTGGTCATTAACCTGATGTTTATGGGGCGGATGACCGGTTTTATTAAAGAACGCGAGAAGCAGAACCTGGAGATTTCCATGGAGCGTGCCCGAAAGGACATTCATGATTTTATCGACGGCGGGGTGGCTGTCAGTCATGCCCTGAACACGGATAAGACGCTGTATGAAAAGATGGATCGGACCTACTCGGACCCGGTCGATTTTTACGAAACGTTTGATGAGCAGCTGCGCAATCGGGTTACCAGCTACATTCCGGTCAATAATCAGATTCTGCGGATCGGGATATACACCACCAATCCGACGATCGTCCCCGGGGGCAATTATCATTTGATCGATGATGAGGTGAAGAACAGCGAATGGTACCGGATCTGGAGCAGCTCGTCCGACCCGGTGGTCGTCGCTGCGTACCGTGCCTCTCAAGCCTTTAACCGGGCGAATACCGAGTCTTATTTCAGCGTGATCGAGGAGATGGACTACTACGATTCCTATAACACCTTCGACAAGCTGCTAAGGATCGACATTGACCTCAGCAAAATTTACGACGTGATCGTCCGGGAGCGGGACTACCTGGATTTGTATCTGGTCAACGGGAACGATGAAATCATCGTGTCGGCGGACAGCGGCTATCGGCAGGACGCAAGCGTCGGTTATCCCAAGCTTGAATTGTCTGCCGAGGATCGGGAGAAGGGCGTAGTGTCCGTTGCCATCGGCAATGCCAAATATGTGAAAGGCTGGCGGCTGATCGGGATTCCGCAGGGAACCCGGGTATCGAAGGCGATGCTCGATATGCGCCTGTTCGTCGGGATGTTGGCGGCAGCGATCACTTTATTCACGTCGCTCTTTATCTACGTGATGCTCCGATCTTACCATTACCGGGTAAAGCGGCTGTCTCGCCATATGCAGAAGGTCACCAACGAGAAGTTCGATTTGATCAACATCGATGAAGGACGCGATGAGATCGGCGGCTTGATCCGCAACTTTAACATGATGACCGCCCGTATCAACGCGTTGATCAATAACGTTTACAAGCTGGAAATCCAGCAGAAGAGCCTCGAAGCCGAGCGGATGCGGGCAGAGCTGAACTTCTTGCAGAGTCAGATGAACCCTCATTTTCTGTTTAATACGCTGAACGCGATTTTGGTTGTCTGTACGAAAAATAACTACTCCGATGTTACGGACATCATTAAAAACCTGTCCAGGCTGCTGCGCCGGCTGCTCCGCTGGAAGGAGGACCTTGTCACGCTGGAGGAGGAAATTCGGTTTATCGACATGTATTTGAAAATCGAGAAGTTCCGCTTCCGGGACAAATTCGAGTACGTCTTCGACATCGAGGAGGAGGCGCTGCATTATACCATTCCAAAAATGAGCATCCAGCCGCTGGTCGAGAACGCCTGCAAGCACGGAATCCAGGCGGTGCAGGGCACCGGGCTCGTCGCCGTCAAAGCCCGCGTGGAAGACGGCCGGCTTCGCATCGTCATTTCGGATAACGGCAAAGGCATCGAACCGGAGCAGCTGCGGGAAATCCTGCTTTCCGTACGGAGTGAGAACACGCCTGGGAACAGCATCGGCATCCGCAATGTGTATCGCCGGTTTGAGTTGTACTACAACGATCAGGTTCGCTTCAACATCAACAGCAAGCCGGGACAAGGGACGGAAGTATGCATCGAAATCCCGGTCAAACTGCTTCAACACCAGGAAGATTAATCGGGAGGGAATAGCCATGAGATTCAAGGTGTTATTGGTGGATGACGAGCCGGCAGCTTTAGAGGGGATGCAGCTGTGGATCAACTGGCCGGAGTTGGGCTTTGAAATTTGCGGGACCAGCAGCAACGGCGCGGAGGCGCTGGAGAAGATCGGCAAGCTGCAGCCGGATCTGGTCGTCACCGACGTGCGGATGCCGGGGATGGACGGACTGGAAATGATCGAGGCGTGGCAGAAGCAGAATTCCCGGCAGGTCAGCTTTGCGATCGTCAGCGGGTACAGTGAATTTCAATATGCGCAAAAAGCACTCCGCTTCGGCGTCACCCGGTATTTGCTGAAGCCGATTGACGAGGAGATCGCTGCCGAAGAGCTCGGGGCGATTTATGAGGAGCTGGCGGAGGAACAGGAGCGTCAGCGCATTAACCGAATCGCCTCCTACGAGGAAACGGTCAGCCTGCTGAAGGGATTGATCCACCCCTCGCCGGGGCTTCCCATGGATGCGGGGCGGATCGCTGCGCTCTCGAGCCTTCGGGAGGTGTGGAATGTTTGCCTCATTCAGCCTAGAGGCTGCAGCGTCGCCGAGGCCCGGGAGCAAGTTGCAGCTTATGCCGGGGAGCGGGAAGCGATGTATTTCATCGATCTGGACTATGGCGGCCTGGTCTTGGTGTACGGATTTCATCCCGGGGAGGATGGACCGGACGGCGCTATACGGATACGCGAATTGGAGAGCCTGTGCTGCGGTCTCGGAGCAGTAGCATCCGCGGGTCAGGGCGTGGCAAGCCTGCAAGAGATTGCAGCAGCGTTCAGCCAGGCTCAGATAGCGATGCAGCATCAGTTTTATGCGGAGGGCCCTGCCGGGATCAGGGTATACCGTAACGTGGCCGCGCTGAAGTTCCACCGCCAGTACGATCAAACGGAGCTGGCGGATCGCATCGTGGGGGCGCTCCAGCTGCTGGACAAAGCGGGTTTGGAGGAAGGCTTGTCCGAGGCGGAGCATAAGTTCCGTGAACATTACCTTACGCCGGACATCGTACGTAAATTTGTGATTCATTTATCTTACCTGATGGTGGAACACCTGGAGGAACTCCCGGACAAGGCGGCGGAGCTGCAGAGCAAATACGATATTCCCGGCATGGCCTCGGCGGCACCAACCCTGCGGGAATTAATGGACCGTATCCATGCGTTTGGGATGGAATGCATCGATTGGCTCCTGAAGGACAAAACCGAACGGTCCCAAGGGGTGATCCAAGACATTAACGCCTATATCCGGGAGCATTACCGCGAGCCATTGACGATCAAGAAGCTGGCAGAGGTGTTTTACCTTCATCCGGTCTATTTAGGCCAATTGCTGCAGAAGAAGAACGGCGTTCATTTTAACGAAATGATCCATAACTATCGCATTGAAGAAGCCGTCAGGCTGCTCCGGGACGGAAGCTTGAATAACGGCGAGGTGGCCGAGCGAGTGGGTTACGCGAACTATGGCCAATTTCTCAAGCAATTTGAAAAAAGATTGCAAATGTCGCCTAACGAATACCGAAACAGGAACTGAAATTTTGAAGGTTGAACCTTTAATTGTGAACTAGTTGCGGCTGGGTAGCGCTTTTAGAATTAAAGATAAGTTGGTGAAAGGGCTTTCAAAAAAGCTTGAACATCAACAAATCATTACGGAGGTGCTTTACATGGGGGGCAAGACCAAATCAATGCTCCGGCTCAGCGTCATCCTGCTGTTATCGCTCAGCGTCATCCTAGCGGGATGCGGCAGCGGTAATAACAACGCTACCACAGCCGAAACCAACACCGGCAATCCAGCCACTACAGGAAACAATGCCGGAGATAAAGTCGAACCGTTTGAAATCACTGCGTTTATTGGTGAAGCCGGCCAACAGCCGACGCCGGACAACAAGATTTACAAGAAGATTAAAGATGAGCTGGGCGCCACGTTTAAATTTGAATTTCTTGCCGGGGATATTAACCAGAAGCTTGGCGTTATGATCGCGGGCTCCGATTATCCCGATATTATGACCGGCAATACGAAGTTGACGGCGGCAGGCGCTTATATTCCTTTGGAAGACCTGATTGAAGAACATGCTCCGAATTTGAAGAAACACTATGAGAAGTACTGGAACATGATGAAGGACCCGAACGACGGCCATATCTACATCCTGCCAAACTACGGGGCTTATAACGGGGAAGTCAGCACGACCTGGTATTCGGGCCCGGCGTTCTGGATCCAAAAGGCCGTTCTGGAGGAAGCGGGATATCCGCAGGTCAAAACGCTTGACGAATATTTTGATCTGCTTGTGAAGTACAAGGAGAAGCACCCGACGATCGATGGAAGCCCCACGATTGGTTTCGAAATTCTGAATTACGACTGGAGAAACTGGGGGCTGTTTAATGCGCCGCAGCATCTGATCGGACACCCGAATGACGGCGGCGTTGTCGTGAATAACGGCAAAGCGGAGATTTTCGCCGACAAGGATTATGCGATGCGGTACTACAAGAAGCTGAATGAAATGAACGCCTTAGGTTTGATCGATAAAGAGACGTTTACGCAGAACTATGACCAATATCAAGCGAAAATTTCCAGCGGCACGGTGCTCGGATTTTTCGATCAACACTGGAACTTCCAAAGTGCGGAGAACGTGTTGATTACGGCGGACAAACATGAAAGAACCTATGTGGGATTGCCGCTGGTTTATGATACAAGCATTAAAGATTACTATCTTGACCGCCCGGCGCTGAATTTGAACAACGGCTTTGGGATCAGCGTAAATGCCGGTAAGGAAAAAGCGATCAAGATCCTGAAGCTGTGGGATCGCCTGATTCAAGAAGATTGGCAAAAAATCCTCTCCTGGGGGATCGAAGGCGAAGACTACATCGTGAACGAAGAGGGCCGCTTTATGAAAACCCAGGAACAACGCGACCGGTTTACGGATGCCACTTGGAAGCTGGCCAATAAGGCGGATACGCTTTATAGCTTCAGCCCGAAAATGCAAGGTTATTTCAGTGACGGCAATGCGACGGATGCCGCCGCTCAACCGGAAGAATACAAAGCTTCGCTGGAGGAATATGATAAGAAGTTCCTTGAAGCGTACGGATACAACAGTTATGTCGATTTCTTCAGCCCGGCTCCAGAGAACCCGATCTATTATCCGGCATGGTCGGTTGACTTAGTGGAGGGTTCGGAAGCCAAGGTAGTGAACACCAAACAAAATGATCTGTCTACGAAATATCTGCCTAAAGCAATTTTGGCTGACCCAGCCGACTTCAACAAGGTATGGGATGAATACGTGGGAGAAATCCACAAGCTCAACATTAAAGCTTATGAAGACCGCATCAACGAAGTGTTGCAATGGAGAATTGACAACTGGACCGTAAAATAATCCAGGGATTCAAGCGGAGAATGGAAGGCATCCAAGCCTTCCATTCTTCGAAATCTTAGGCTTTGTGGGGAGAACAAATTATGGATGAGACCTTAATGGAAAAACACGCCGTCCCGAAAGCGAAAAAACGAAAACAACAGCAAATAACCTGGTCCCTGATCAAGAGTCAACGGCAGTTGATCTTCATGTCGGTCCCGTTATTGGCTTATATTATATTGTTTGCTTATGTCCCGGTGTGGGGCTGGACGATGGCGTTTCAAAATTATAAGCCGGCAAGAAGCTTTGGCCAGCAGGAATGGGTCGGGTTCAAGCAATTCAAGTTCCTGTTTACGGACGACAGCTTCCTTCGGGTGCTGCGCAATACGCTGGGAATGAGTATCATCAACCTGGTGCTAGGCTTTGTCACCGCAATCGCTCTGGCCTTGCTGCTGAATGAAATCAAGAAGATTTTCTGGAAAAGAACCGTCCAAACCATCTCGTATCTTCCGCACTTCCTGTCCTGGATCATCGTCACCGGGATCGTCGCGACCTCCCTTGCTTCCGATGGCATCGTCAACGACGTCCTGATGCGGCTGCATCTGATCAAGGAGCCGATCCTGTGGCTCAGCGAAGGCAAGTATTTCTGGGGTGTCGTTGGTGCATCCCATGTCTGGAAAGAGGTTGGCTGGAACACGATCATTTATTTGGCTGCGATGGCGGCGATTGACCCGGCATTATACGAAGCTGCGGATATCGACGGAGCCAGCCGATACCGGAAGATGCTTCATGTCACACTTCCCGGCATTAAGCCAACGATTGTCATTCTGCTGATCATGTCCATCGGTCATATTCTGGAAGCCGGCTTCGAGGTCCAATACCTGCTCGGGAACGGTCTGGTGGTTGACTGGGCGGAAACGATTGATATCTTCGTGCTGAAATACGGGATTGCCCAAGGCAACTACTCCCTGGCAACCGCCGGCGGGATATTCAAAACGGTCGTTAGCGTAACCATGCTGCTCTTCGCGAACTGGATCGCCAAACGGCTAGGGGAAGAGAGGCTGTTATAGAGATGGCAAACCAAACGATCACCCCAGAGCGAGTATCTGCTGCTGCTTTGCAAAGACGGGTCGGACGAGGCAAGGTGGAGCCGGTGATTTTTCATACACTGAATACCATCTTCATGATCTTTCTCGTCGTCGTGACGTTGTATCCGTTTCTGAACACCATCGTGGTTTCGTTTAACGCGGGGAACGATACGATCCGCGGCGGGATCTACCTGTGGCCGAGACAATTTACGCTTCAGAACTATAAGGCGATCTTCGTCTCCGGCACGATCTACGATGCCTTCCTGATTTCGGTGGCGAGAACGGTGTTGTCCACGATTCTGAACATCTTCCTGACAACGATGCTCGCCTATACGCTGAGTCGGCGGGAATATGTGTTCCGCAAGCCGATCACGTTGATTTTCGTGCTTACGATGTATTTTAATGCGGGGTTGATTCCAGGGTATTTCCTGATGAAGGATTTGCATTTGATCAACACGTTTTGGGTTTACGTTGTTCCCTCGATGATCAGCGCATTTAACTTGATCGTCATCCGGACGTATATCGGCACGATTCCCGAGAGCTTGGTGGAGTCGGCGAGAATTGACGGGGCAGGTGATTTCAAAATCTTCTGGTCCATCATCTTCCCGCTGTGCAAACCGGTATTAGCGACGATCGCGTTATTTGTGGCCGTAGGGGCCTGGAACTCCTGGTTTGATGCGTTCCTGTATACGTCCTCGAGACAGGAGCTCAGCACCCTGCAATATGAGCTGATGAAACTGCTGTCTTCCAGCATGAATGCCAACAGCAATCCGGCCGTTGCCAACGGGGCGGGCATGACCCAGGATACGGCGGCTTCCATGGTCACTCCGTTATCGATCCGGGCGGCGGTTACCGTGGTGGCATCTGTTCCGATCCTGCTCGTATATCCCTTCATGCAAAAATATTTCGTGGTAGGCCTTAATGTAGGGAGTGTCAAAGAATAATCGTTTTTATTTCGTGAACCGCTCGTTTGAGTATTTTCCCAGCGTGGCAGAGGAGGGGATCCATCATGAATCCAACGTTCAGTTCCGTACCGGCATTAAAGGAGCTGTTTGCGGCGGACTTCAACATCGGGGCGGCGGTGAATCCGACGACGATCCGGACGCAGGAGGCGTTGCTGGCTTATCATTTTAACAGCCTGACTGCGGAGAACGAGATGAAGTTCGTCAGCGTGCATCCGGAGGAGCAAACCTATACCTTCGAGGCGGCGGACCGGCTGGTCGAATTCGCCCGAGAGCACGGCATGGCCATGCGGGGACACACGCTCGTATGGCATAACCAGACGTCCGATTGGCTGTTCCAGGATCGCCAAGGCGGGAGGGTAAGCAAGGAGGTGCTGCTCGGAAGGCTCCGGGAGCATATTCATACCGTTGTGGGCCGGTACAAGAACGAGATCTACGCCTGGGACGTCGTCAACGAGGTCATCGCGGACGAAGGGGAAGCGCTGCTGCGCACTTCCAAATGGACGAAAATCGCGGGACATGAATTTATCGCCAAAGCGTTCGAATATGCGCATGAAGCCGATCCGCAGGCGCTGTTGTTTTATAACGACTACAACGAATCGAATCCTCTGAAACGCGATAAAATTTACACACTCGTTCGTTCGCTGCTGGAGCAAGGGGTGCCGATCCATGGCATCGGATTACAAGCGCACTGGAACCTGTACGATCCATCGTTGGATGAGATTAAGGCAGCGATTGAGAAGTATGCTTCGCTGGGTTTGCAGCTGCAGCTGACGGAGCTGGATATCTCGATGTTCCGCTTCGATGACCGGCGAACCGATTTGACCGCGCCAGAGCCGGCGATGCTGGAGCAACAGGCCGAGCGTTATGAAGCCGTGTTCCGGCTGTTGCTGGAGTATCGTGACGTCATTAGCGGCGTTACCTTCTGGGGAGCAGCGGATGATTATACCTGGCTGGACAATTTTCCGGTGCGCGGCCGGAAGAACTGGCCGTTTCTGTTCGACGCCCAGCACCAGCCGAAGGCAGCTTATCACCGTGTGGCGGCATTGGCTGCGGAGCAACGAGCATAACGGTACGCATACAGGGAAAGCAACGATATAAGGAAAACGCTTTATTCTGCTAGCGTTTTCGGTGTAAAATGAGAGAGGCCCTTCTGGTTGGAAGGGCCTCTTTTGAAGTATACAGAACCTGTTCAGAATCTGGACCTATCGAACCTTAGGAGGGAAATTCGATGAAATATCGGGAGCTTGGAAACACGGGTCTTCAAGTCAGCGAAGTGAGCTTCGGCACTTGGGCCATCGGCGGAAGCTGGGGCAACACGAATGATGATGAAGCCCTAAAGGGATTGGATAAAGCGATTGGAGAAGGCGTTAACTTCTTTGATACGGCGGATGTCTATGGTGACGGACATGCGGAACAATTGCTCGCCAAAGCGACCAAGGGGAAGGAAGACGAAATCTATATCGCGACCAAATTTTGCCGGGCCGGCGATATTCATGACCTGGAGACGTATTCCGAAGCGCGGGTACGGGCTTATTGCGAAGCGAGCCTCAAACGGTTAGAGCGCGAGCGTATCGACCTGTATCAGATCCACTGCCCGCCGTTGGCTGTGTTGAAGGACGGCCGGGTCTTTGAGGTGTTGGACAAGCTGCAACAAGAGGGGAAAATCCGCCACTACGGCGTAAGCGTAGAGACGGTGGAGGAAGGGCTGTTCTGCCTAGGAGTGCCGGGAGTTAAGGCGCTGCAGGTCATCCTGAACCTGTTCCGTCAGAAGCCGCTCGCAGAGCTGCTGCCGAAGGCACACGAAGCCGGTGTAGGCATCCTTGTGCGGCTTCCGTTGGCCAGCGGCCTGTTGACCGGTAAATTCACGCCGGACACGACATTTGCGGCCGACGATCACCGCAACTTTAACGCGAACGGCGAGCAGTTCAACGTCGGTGAGACGTTTGCTGGCTTGCCGTTCGTTAAAGGTGTTGAGCTGGCGGCCCAGCTCCGCTGGATCGCCGAAGGACGCGGGGACATGGCCCGCGCGGCGATGCGCTGGATTCTAGACCAGCCGGAAGTTTCCTGCGTGATCCCGGGCTTCCGCAACGTGCGTCAGGTCGAGGACAACCTCGGCGCAATCGACGTGCCTTCCTTCAGCAAGGAAGAGTTAGAGCGGCTGGCCAACTTCTACCAAAACGAAGTTGCGCAGCATATCCGCGGGGCGTACTAAAGCGAAATCACCTTATTCACCGAGCGTGGCCATCAAATTGGCGTGATTCCCGGGAATAAGGTGAATGATTCGAGAAAGCCTCCCATCATTCGCCTTGAAATCAGGCTTGATGGGGGGCTTTTGCGCGTTCTGCGGCGGCCGATTGCTCCAAGCGCAGCGTGTCGCGCCAACTGCAGTAAGTCGCCCATGGACTGCCGTCGTCCAGAAGGGCCTTGCAGGTGTAAATGCCCTCTTCGATCGAATCGACGCGCCCGGCGAGCTCCAGGCGAACCGCTCCGTTCAGCAGCACCTGGTTTACGTAAGCCGGGTGCGCTTGCCCTTGCAGCACCTGTTCGGTAACGTGCAGCTGTTTGGCTGCGTTCCAGGCGGTATCGTCTTCTTCGGGCAGCGGGGTGTCCAGCCCGTACGTTTCCGGATCGATAATGTTCAGCTTCGCTTCACCGTTGCCCACCACATAGGTGCGGGTCGGCCGATCGATAAACAGGTCCTCTGAGCCTTGTGCCCCTTGGACGATCAACGCTTTCCGGTAATCCAGCTGCTCGATGAGCTGGGCCATCCGGTCGAACACAGTATTATGGTATACACCATACACCAAATAAGGCGAATCGCTGAAGTCCAGCAGCTTCTCGATCGTATTCAAGATCGTCCGCAGACCCAGCTCTTCGCGGATCGGACGAAGCTTCTCCAGCGGCGGGCACCAGACCTCAGACGGCACGAACCGGACGCCGGAGAAGTCTGCCGGGCGGGCTGCCGGCGCCCACTCCATCAAGCGGCTGTCCACGCCCAACTCGTCAAGCAGATCGGTCAGGGTCACGCCCCACTTGGGCGGGAGCGACGGGGTGCCGTGCAGCGTGACGGGTAAACCTCCTGAAGCCAGCAGAAAGGAGGTGGCAAACGTCGCCATAAAGGAGGTGGTGCGGCCGTCATAAGGTCCGGCACAGTCGAGTCCCTGAGGAATCGGCGAGCGACGGGCATGTTTGCGAAAGACGGTCACAAATGCTTTCAGTTCCGCCACGCTCTCCAGCTTGATCCGCTGTGCCATAAAGAAGGCGCCAATCTGCGCCGGAGTCGCTTGGCCGCTGATCATCAATTCGGCGGCTTCGGTTGCTTCCTCATAGGTCAAGTCGCGGGCGCCTCTTTTGCCTCGTCCTACTTCCTTCAGGATTTCTGTCATCGTCATCGGGAGCCCCCCTTTGTTTGTAAGATCGGTTCAAAATTTTAATTGCTGATGGGCTTTGACGACCGAAGTCGCCACATCCACCATCCGTTTCCGTTCATTCATCGCCCGCTTGCGCAGCATGTCGTAAGCCTCGGCTTCGGACACTTTGTTCACGTCGCACAAGATACTCTTGGCCATGTCGATCCACTTCCGTTCCTCCAGCCGGGAGACCAATTGCGCCCGTTCATTCTGCCAGGTTTGCCTCTCAAAAAAATGCCTAGCGCTGAAATGCAGCGCCCAATGCAGCTCCGATGCCGTCATGGACGGGGAGAGCAGGCCGTCAACGGGGACCTCTGTCTCACATGCCTCCAATGAGGAGCTTGCCGTCTCGGGGCTACACCACCAGAGGAGCGGGAGTGGCTTCCACTTGAGCAGCGTGTTGCCCCAGCGCTGCATCCCCTCAAGCGGCATATCCAGCACCGCAGCGTCAACCTCCTTGATCCGCTTGCGAATTTGCGGCTCCTGACAGGAGGCGAAGACTTGATACCCGCTCGTTTTGAGGAAGGTTTCGGGATCAGCCAAGGGCAAAGACTTCAGGGGATCTGTCGAGGCAGTCCCGGGTAAACCGGCTTCGCGAATGACCAATAAGAAGCGCATCGAGAGGGATCCCTCCTATCCATAACGATCTGTTTCATAATCCAAGCGGTGTTTAGCTTTAAAGTCATAAAGGATCGAGATACACGAATAACTTCAACAACTGCAACTGCGAAATTGCAGCGAGGAAAGAAAACCTTACATCACATTTCAAATTTTAAAGGATAAATGTATTTTCTCGCCTTTTTTCTGAAAAATCAATACAAATGTAATGAAAACTGACATAAAAATTTTAATCACACAATTTTATGTAATGTATATTGACATAACCTCCAACCTCCTTTATAGTTAATGTCAACTCAACACTTGATTCAAATTTGTTTATTCAAAAATTCGATCGTAATCATGCCGGGTACAATGGGGTGCCCGCTAGAAGCGGCAATGGAGCCTGTCTTCGCAATCCGTAGAAATCACGTGGTGTAGCTGCGTGTCTCTAGGGGCGAAGCAGGCTTTTTGTGTTTTCTTGGTAATTTGGGAAAAGGGGAGATGGAGATGAACCAAAAGAAAAAGATGGTGCTGGTCGGTAACGGGATGGCGGGAATCCGCACGGTGGAGCATGTGCTGAAGCTGGCTCCGGAGGCGTACGAGATTACGGTCTTCGGTGCAGAGCCGTATCCGAACTACAATCGGATTATGCTGTCTTCGGTGTTGGCTGGCGGGGCAGACATGAAGGAGATTGTAATTAACGATTTGGCCTGGTACGAGGAAAATCACATCAACCTCCATCTGGGCGATGAGGTTGTTCGGCTCGATACCGATAAGCGCAAGGTCGTATCGGCCTCCGGGGTAGAAGCAGAATACGACGCATTGATTTTGGCCACGGGCTCCAATCCATTTATCTTACCGATTCCCGGGGCACGCAAAGATGGTGTCATCGGGTTCCGCAATATCAAGGACTGCGAGCTGATGATGGAGGCCTCCCGCAAACATAAAAAAGCTGCGGTGATCGGCGGCGGTCTCTTAGGCCTGGAAGCGGCCCGCGGGTTGCTTAATCTCGGCATGGACGTAACCGTCGTGCATATCCATCCTTACTTGATGGAGCGTCAGCTCGACGAGCCGGCATCGCGGATGCTGCAACATGAGCTGGAAGCGCAAGGCATGAAGTTCCTCATGCAAAAGCAAACAGCCAGCATTTACGGCGGACGGCGGGCCGAGGGGCTGGAATTTGCAGACGGAAGCCGGTTGGAAGCGGACCTCGTTGTGATGGCCGTCGGCATCAAACCAAACATTGAATTGGCAAAAGAGGCAGGCCTTAATGTGGCGCGAGGCATTATCGTCAACGATTATCTTGAAACCAGCGCACCGGGGGTTTATGCCGTTGGGGAATGCGCTGAGCATCGCGGCATCGCCTACGGGCTGGTGGCCCCGCTCTATGAGCAAGGCAGTGTATTGGCCAAGCGGCTGGCTGGTGTCGAAACCGCCGCGTACGAAGGATCCGTCACTTCGACGAAGCTGAAGGTATCGGGAGTAGATGTTTTTTCTGCGGGATATTTCAATGATGCGCCAGGCACGCGCTCGCTGCGCCTTCAAGACGAACTGGAGGGCACGTACCGTAAAATCGTCCTGCAAGACGATCGGCTCATCGGCGCGGTACTGTTCGGCGACACAACGGACGGCCCATCGTTATTTGCCAAGATCAAAAGCGGAGAATCCGTAGCCGGGAAAGAGAAGGAGCTGCTGCTTGGGTTTACTCCGGGTCAAGCCGGGGCAGGGGCCTCGTCCCCGAATGCCCGGTTGGCCGCAATGGCGGACGACGAAATCATCTGCGGCTGTAACGGCGTCACCAAAGGCACCATCGTCGAAGCGGTGAAGGGCGGCTGCTCCAGCGTCGGCGAGATCAAAGCGTGCACGAAGGCGTCCGGCTCCTGCGGCGGCTGCAAACCGCTGGTCGAGGGACTGCTGCATCTATATGCAGAAGGCGATGTCAAAGCGGTGAAGGAAGGCATCTGCGGCTGTACGCCGCTGGGCCGTGACGAAATTGTCGCCAGCATCAAGGAGATGGGGCTCAAGAGTGTGCGCGAGGTGATGAACGTGCTGGAATGGCGCGAGCCGGAGGGCTGCTCGAAGTGCCGCCCGGCGTTGAACTACTACCTGGGGATGCTGTGGCCGGCTGAGTATGTGGATGAGAAAGAATCCCGCTTCGCCAACGAACGTTACCATGCCAACATTCAAAAGGACGGGACGTTCTCTGTGGTGCCTCGGATTTACGGCGGTGTAACCTCACCGGCTGAACTCAAGCGAATTGCGGCGGTTGCCGAGAAATACCAAGTGCCGATGGTGAAGTTCACCGGCGGACAGCGGCTTGACCTGCTGGGCGTAAAGAAGGAAGATTTGCCGAAAATGTGGGAGGAGCTCGATATGCCGTCCGGTCATGCGTACGGCAAGGCGCTGCGGACGGTGAAGACCTGCGTCGGCTCCACGTTCTGCCGGTTCGGGACCCAAGATTCCATTAGCATGGGCATTCAGCTGGAAAAAACGTTTGAACGCCTGAACACCCCCGGCAAGGTTAAACTGGCGGTATCGGGTTGCCCGCGGAACTGCGCCGAAGCCACGATTAAGGACCTTGGCGTTGTGGCTATCGACGGCGGTTGGGAGATCTATGTGGGCGGTAACGGCGGTGTGAAGGTTCGGGCGGCAGATTTGCTCTGCGTAGTGAAGACCGAAGATGAAGTGGTCGAATGGACCGCAGCGTTCTTGCAGCATTACCGTGAGCAAGCCAGCTGGAACGAACGGACAGCGCAGTGGGTTGAGCGGGTAGGATTGGACGCCATCAAGGCAGTGTTGGAGCAAGCCGATGAACGGAAAGCACTGGCTGAGCGGATTCAGGACACCTTAAGCCGGACGACAGACCCGTGGAAAGAAATTATTGAAAACCAGGAGCTGCGTAAAAACTTCGAACCGCTGCGAGACGTACAACTGCAAAATTCTTGATCTTTTTTGGGGGGCAGATACCATGATAACTAAAATTCAAGTGGCACGGTTGGACGACATTGATCGGCTTGGTTCACGTACGGTGTTTGTTGAGGGGAAGGAGGTTGCGATTTTCCGCCTCAGCGACGGCAGTGTTCACGCCATTGAAAACCGCTGTCCGCACAAAGGCGGCAAGTTGTCAGAAGGGATGGTGTGCGGTGCAGCCGTGCACTGTCCCCTGCACGATTGGAAGATCAATCTGCGGAGCGGACGTGTCCAAGAGCCCGACCATGGGGAGGTCACGGTCTATGAGATCGAAGTGGATGAAGCGACCGGAGCTATATATATTTCACTGTAGCGTATAGGGCGTATAGAGCGTATAGAGAATCGCAGTGCGAATAAAGGAGTGGACGAACCATGGATTACGTCAAACCAGGAGAAGTACTAGGGAGCATGATTGAGACCGGGAAAAATAAAGCCAACCTCAGCATTCTGCAGCTGCTGGTCAAAGGATTTTTGGGCGGAGCGATCCTGGCGTTCGCCACCACCTTGGCGTTTACCGCGACGCAACAGACCTCGCTGGGGATCGTGGGGGCGGTGATTTTCCCGGTTGGCTTTGTGATGATCGTCCTGTTGGGCCTGGAGCTTGTCACTGGCAGCTTCGCCTTGATCCCGCTGGCTGTGATGGAACGGCAGGCTTCGCCGGGGCGGATGTTGTCCAGCTTTGGATGGGTGATCCTCGGGCATCTCATCGGCTGTGCTGTGTATGCTGTTCTCTATGGGCTGACGATTACGAAAATGGGCACGGACCTGTCCCACCCGCTTGTGCAGATGTTGATCCAGACGAGCGAAGCGAAGACGCTGGCTTACAAGCAGATGGGCGGCAGCGGTCTCGCGCTGGTCACCATCAAGGCTGTTCTGTGTAACTGGATGGTTACGCTGGGCGTGGTGATGGCGATGACCTCGAAGTCGACGGCAGGCAAAATCGCAGCGATGTGGTTGCCGATCCTGATCTTTTTTGCACAAGGGTTCGAGCATGCGGTCGTGAATATGTTCGTCATCCCGGCTGGCATGATGCTGGGAGCGGACGTCAGTATGGCCGACTGGTGGTTGTGGAACCAAATTCCTGTCTTGATCGGCAACTTCCTGGGCGGCGTCGTGTTCACCGGTTTGATGCTGTATGTGGCGCAAAAAGGCAGCTTGCGGCGCGGAGTAGCCGCGCAGGTTGCAGGAACGGAAATGGCTGAGCCGGATGGCCGCGCGTTGTCCGTGGCAGGGGAACGCCTATGAAGCCCCCCGGGATGGTAAGTATTATCGGAGCGGGACCCGGCGACCCCGAGTTGATCACGGTCAAGGCGATGAACCGGCTGCGGGAAGCCGAGGTCGTGTTGTACGACCGCCTCGTCAGTGAAGAGCTGCTGCCATACGCCGGGCCGTTCGCGGAGCTGGTGTACGTCGGCAAGGCGCCGGGACGCCATGCGATGCCGCAGGAGGAAATCGAGCGCTGGCTGATCCGCTACGCCATGGACGGGAAGCGGGTCGTGCGCCTGAAGGGCGGCGACCCGTTCGTCTTCGGGCGCGGCGGGGAGGAGGCGCTGGCGCTGGCCGCTGCGGGAATCCCCTATGAGGTGATTCCCGGCATCACATCAGCGCTGGGCGCGGCGGCTTCCGCCGGCGTGCCGCTGACGCATCGCGGGGCGGCCGCCTCGTTCGCCTGTGTGACCGGCAGCCGCTGCCAGGGCGATCAGACGCCGATCCGCTGGGACCTGCTGGCGCATAGCGTCGACACGCTGGCGATCTACATGGGCGTCAGCCAAATCGGCGCCATCCGCGAGGAGTTGCTCCGCCATGGCAAGTCGGCTTCAACGCCGGTGGCGTTGATCGAACGCGGTACGACCTGCCGGCAGCGCACGTTCACTTGTACCTTGGACGACATGCACAAGCTGGCCGCCGCCGTGAAGCTAAGCAATCCGGCGCTGATCGTCGTCGGCGAGGTGGTGCGCGTCCGCGAGCAGCTGCAGTTGTTTGAGCATCAGGCGGAGGTGTACTACGGGTCGTGAAGCGAGGGAGGTCATGGGTGGTTGCTAACTTACTACCGCCCCACTGTCCCTTGCTTATAGACTAACTGCAAAAGTGCAGTTCATTTTGAGGAAAATCGGCTTTTCTGCGAGATTAAGTGTAAAAATGCAGTTGAGTAAGCGGGTTTTGAAGAAAAATGGGCCCTAGGCGGTTAAATGAACTGTACTTTTGCATTTCATCCACCGATACAAGGTACATTCGACAAGATTCGCCTGCACTTTTACATTTCGTTATACATCCGAACAGAAAAAAGGCCAAAAAGACCGCCTCATTCGTGAGGTTCCTTTTGGCCTTTTGCCTTATTCCAACGCAGCTCTGCTTAACGCCAGCAGCTCGCTGACCGTGACCAGCCGGTATCCGGCGGCTGTCAGTTCCGCGGCCAGGATGCGCACGGCTTCCACGGTTTGGGAACGGTCGTCGAAGCCGTCGTGGAACAGCAGGATGCTGCCCGGGCGAGCCTGCTCCCGCGTCTTCTCCACAATGTGCGCCACGCCGGGCATCTCCCAGTCCATCGCCGCGCCGTTGACCGCTCCAATCGCGGGATAACCGAATTCACCGGCGGTGATGGCAGCAACCTCCTCGGAGGCAGCGAGATAAGGCGGGCGGAAGACCTTCGGTTTCGCCCCGGTGACCTGCTGGATCAGCTCCTCCGTCAACTGCAGTTCCCGGCGGCATTCCTCCGGGCTGAGATCGGGCAGGTGCGGGTGCGTGTACGTGTGGTTGCCGATCTCATGGCCTTGCTCGTGGACGGCCTTGGCGGTTTCCGGGCTTTTTTCCATCTGCGTGCCGATCATAAAGAAAGTTGCCTTGCCCTGCACCTCCCGGAAGATCTCCAAGACTTGCGGGGTGTACAGCGGATTGGGGCCGTCGTCGAACGTGAAGGCAATCGCTTTGTCCCGGACGGGAAGCTCGTTGATCACTTGAAAGTCAGCCATTTTCTAACCCATCTCCTTCTTCATCGAGTCCCGCGTACCTTTTAAACACCCGAATAAGCCATGAATCCGCCGTCGACGGGAATCACCGTTCCGGTCACAAATCCGGACGTTTCAGCATCTGCCAGCCACAGCAGCGTACCCAGCAAATCCTCCGGCACGCCGAATCGGCGCATCGGGGTATGGGTGATGATTTTGTTCGAGCGTTCAGTTAACGACCCGTCCGGGTTCGTCAACAAGCTGCGATTCTGCTCAGTCAGGAAAAATCCCGGGGCAATCGAGTTCACGCGAATGCCGGATTCCGCCAGATGCACGGCCAGCCACTGCGTCAGGTTGTTGATCGCCGCTTTTGCCGCGCTGTAGGCAGGAACCTTCGTCATTGGGCTGTACGAGCTCATGGAGGAGATGTTGATGATCGTAGCGCCGGGGCGCCCGATCATGTCTTTGGCGAAGATTTGTGTCGGGATCAACGTCCCCATGAAGTTTAAATCCAGGACGCCGTGCACGCCGGGGATGCTCAGGTCAAAAAAGCTGGTGACCTCTGGATTCGTGACATCTTCCGGCCGAAAAATCTCATTTGTCGTATTGGCGCTGGCATTGTTGCCGCCGGCTCCGTTGACGAGGATATCGCACGGGCCAAATAGCTCCCGCACCGCGGCCTCCGCCGTCTTCACGCTCTCGACATCCGTCACGTCGCAGGCAAATGCCGCAGCCACGCCGCCGTCGGTGCGAATTTGATCCACCACGGCTTCGGCTTTGGCGAGCGTGCGGTTCAAGATCGCCACCTTCGCCCCCTGGCGGCCCAGCTCACGGGCCATCGCCCGGCATAACACCCCGGCGCCGCCGGTAATGACGGCCGTTTTGCCGGCCAATGCAGGATGTACTGGCAAGTTGCTCATCGGTTGCTTCACTCCTTTTTTCACCATAAATAAAGGATGATCCTGGACTAGTTCAATTGGCCGGCTTGCTTGGCATAGGCGTCCCACAAGCCCCACAGATACATGATGCCGAGCGCCCGGTCATACAGGCCGTACCCCGGTCGGCATTCTTCGCCCCAAATGTGGCGGCCGTGATCAGGACGGGCATACCCCGTGAAACCGGTGTCATAATACGCTTTCACAATGCCGGCAATATCGACGGTGCCGTCCTGAGTCCGATGCGACGTTTCCATAAAATCGCCGTTATCAAACACGCGCACGTTGCGGATATGGGCGAACGGAATCCGGTCATGGAATTCATGGATCATAGCGATGATATCGTTGTCCGGATTAGCCCCAAGCGATCCGCTGCACAAGGTAATTCCGTTGGATGGACTATCGACGAGCTTCAGGAAGCGGCGCAGGTTTTCCTGATTCGTGATGATGCGCGGCAACCCAAAGATCGACCACGGCGGATCGTCCGGATGAATAGCCATCTTGATTCCATGCTGCTCAGCCACCGGAACGATTTCCTTCAGGAAATACTCCAGGTTCCGCCACAAATCCTCTTCTGTGACGCCTCGGTACGCCTCAAACAGGGAGGTCAAATGCTCCAGCCGCTCGGGCTCCCAGCCGGGCATCGTCAGCGCGCTGTTTTGGTTGATGACCTTCACCAGCTCAAACGGATCGATATTGTGAATGCGGGCTTTTTCATAAAATAACGCCGTCGAACCGTCCGCCCCCGGCTTATGCAAATCCGTCCGCAGCCAGTCGAAGATTGGCATGAAGTTGTAGCAGATCACCTTGACGCCCACCTTGGCTACTTTCTCGATCGTCCGTTTGTAGTTTTCGATATACTGGTCGCGCGATGGCAAGCCCAGCTTGATGTCCTCATGCACGTTGACGCTTTCCACAACATCGAGGTGAAACCCGTAGCGGTCCGCTTGCCGCTTCACCTCTTCGATTTTGTCCATGGGCCATTCTTCTCCGGCAGGGACGTCGTGCAGCGACCATACGAGGCCCTCGACTCCGGGGATTTGCTTGATCTGATCCAGCGTGACCGTGTCGTTGCCTTCGCCGAACCAACGAAATGTCATACGCATACTTTACCTTCACCGCCTATCTTGTTATTTGGGGTAGAGATGTTTTTTTTTAACTTTGCTTAAAATAGTCCGGATACCGCTCCTGCAACACCGGTAAATTGGAGATGCTGAGCTGCAAATGCTCCATCATCAGCCGGTCGGCCCGATGGGCGTCGCGGGCAACCATCGCATCGTACATGGCTTGATGCTGCTCGTAAAGATTTTCCCAATGCGGATCGGTCGTCAGCCACAGCACCCGCGTCCGGTTCAGATGGGCGTTCATCTGTTGGATGACGTCCCAGGTGCCCAGCTTGCGGCAGCCGGCGAACAGAATGCGGTGGAACTCCTCGTCCAGCGCAAACATTGCATGGTTGTCGTGCCGGCGGATGCTGTCCTGTTGGCGGGCCAAGTTGTCGGCCAGCTGGGTCAGCAACGCTTCCGGGAACTGTTCGCAGGCGAGCCGGATCACGGCGCGCTCCAGCTGTTCCCGCATAAACCGCGCTTCCTCCACGAGCTCGGGGTCGATCAGCGATACCCGCGTGCCGCGCTGCGGCAGGACGACCACCAGCCCTTCCTGCGCCAGCCGCACGAAGCTCTCCCGAACCGGGGTGCGGCTCACCTGAAAGGCTAGAGACATCTCTTTTTCAGATAGCGTTGTCCCTGGAGGCAGCTCTAGCGTGACGATCTGTTCCTTCAGCTTGGCATATACGGCGTTACCCGCCGATCCCGTCTGTGTTAGCCATTTGTCGCTCATCCTTTCACCTCCTTTAGGCCGGGGCCCTGCTCTAGCAGTTGTTCTAGTTCAATCTTGTTCTTGTTCATGCTCTTCTTTGATGCAGTTAATCTACCATACTTGTATGGTAGTATGGAAACCGCTGGTTAGCAAGAGGAAATCGATGCACGCCGCATGTTTCCTTCCGTATAAATTTGCAAACATCGAAAATACAACAATTGCGCGGTTGAGGTAGGAATACCCCTTGATCCAATTTTAGGTGCAGGAATTGATGGACGTCTTTCATGTCTCAAAGCGGACGATTTACTATGATATGGACAAAATCAATCACTGGCTTCGCCAAGGCGGGCTAGCTCCCGTGCAGTATGTGCGCAGCCGGGGCTTCTTGCTCCCCGAATCCTCGCGATCCCAGCTTCCGAGCATGGCCCAATCCATGCAGCCGCAGCAATGAAGCTTACGCGCTGAGCATCCAGTTCGACAGAAAACAGGGCTATTTTATTCAGGGGAATGAGAAAGACATTAGGGCCGCCCTGTCACGCTTCTTGTTCGAGCAACTGCTGTATGCCGACTGGAATCCTTCGTCTCCCACCATCGACGGCCTCATCCACGCGGATTTATTCCGGCGTCACTTTTCAGCGTTCCGGGAAGAGGAGCTGGCCTCCGTATACCGGATAATCGTCTCCACGGAGCAGCGGATTGGCATGGAATGGACGGACGAGACGATTATGCATTTGACCCTGCGCATCTGGTTGTCCGCCAACCGCATGAAGCAAGGTCACACGGTTCAGTTGGATGAAGAGGAGAAGGCGGCCTTACGGGAAACGCTCCAGTTCAAGGCGGCGACGCAAATAGCCGAAGAGCTTGGGGAATTGTTCGGAAGGGGGCCTGCACGATTGGCATCACCTCGCTCCAGTATTCGCAGAGCCAACTGTCTCGGCATGTCAGCGGGAAGCATTTATACGAGGCCGTCGACTTGGCCATCGATAATTATGCTGTGAAGGGCGACACCGTGATGTCCTATCCGGGAGTGCCGGATCCGTTTGCGCCGACGTCAACGGTGATCGGGGCTGCCGTTCTGAACGGCATCTTTGCTGAGGCGATCGTGATGATGATCGATCAGGGCTATGAGCCTTCCGTATTCTTAAGCGGAAATATCGACGGGGCTGATGAGCGAAACCGACAGTTGATCGCTCGTTACCGCGATCGGATTCCCTTGTTATCCTAATCGAACCGCACAGTAATGGGAGGAGTTGATCCGACCTTGACTGTGCGGCTTTTTTTTCATGATGGCTCGATTTGGATAAATATAAGCGCGAAATGCACATGGAATTGTGCGGGGGAGCGTGTTACCTTAACGTTGAAATCACGACAAAACCAGCTGTACTCGAGGAGGAGGCGAAGGGATGATGGAGCGTCAAGGGGCTTACTATACGGGAACGTACCGGAACTTGTTGGCCGAATACGGTTATGGGGAAGAGGCGATTCAGCGCCGGTTGGATGAAACGTGGAAGCAGTTATTTGAAGGAGACGAGGAGACGCGTATCTATTACCCTTCCGGCGAGGATATGGGCTATATGTTGGATACCGGCAATCTGGACGTGCGGACGGAGGGAATGTCCTACGGGATGATGATGGCCGTTCAGTACGACCGCCAGGATGTGTTCGACCGGCTTTGGAAATGGGCGAAAACCTATATGTACCTGACTGAAGGGGATAACGCCGGGTACTTTGCCTGGTCCTGTGCGCCGGACGGCAAGCGTCTATCGAACGGGCCGGCGCCGGACGGGGAGGAATATTTTGCACTGGCGCTGCTGTTCGCGTCCCATCGCTGGGGCGACCGGGAGTCGCCATTCGACTACGGCACCCAGGCTCGGGACTTATTGCGCACCTGCCTGCATAAGGGGGAAGACGGAACAGGTTATCCGATGTGGAATCCGGACAACAAGCTGATCAAATTTGTTCCGAACTGTGAGTTTTCCGATCCTTCCTAACATTTTCCTCATTTCTATGAACTGTTTGCGCTGTGGGCTTATCCAGAGGACCGTTCGTTCTGGAAGGAGGCGGCCGAGGCGAGCCGGCAATATTTGCACCTTGCGTGCCACCCGGTCACCGGCCTTGCGCCGGAGTATGCATATTATGATGGAACGCCGAATAATGAGCGGGGGTACGGCCACTTCTTTAGCGATGCGTATCGGGTTGCGGCAAATCTTGGCCTCGACTGGGAATGGTTTGCCGCCGATCCTTGGCAGCGGGAGACTGTGGGCAAGATTCAGGCGTTTTTCACTGATAAAGAACCGGAGGATTATCGCCGCTACACGATCTCGGGGGAGCCGTTTGAGGAACCGGCTTTGCATCCGGTTGGGTTGCTGGCAACCAACGCGATGGCTTCGCTGGCGGACGAAGGCCCCCAAGCCAAAGCATGCGTTGAGCTGTTCTGGAACACCCCGGTCCGCACCGGCAAGCGCCGCTATTACGACAATTGTCTGTATTTGTTTGCGCTGTTGGCGCTGAGCGGGAACTACCGGATATGGATGCCGCAGGGTAAGGCGTAAGGCTAAACCAGAACGGTGGCAGTAATGGGGCGGGAGCAGTCGATCTAGTGGACTCCAGTGCCTTTATTTCCCCTGATCCGTGGGGAATCGGGTTCTAACGGACTGAGATGACGTTATTGGGGCAAATCTCTGTCCTACACCACCGTGTTGTGGCAAATAAGGGCTGGAGTGTCCGTTAAATCGGGAAATGGTCGGGAAATAGAGAAATAACGTCATTTCGGTCCGTTACAGTAAGTACAAAAAGCGAGCCCGGAATTCCTTCCCTGGCTCGCTTCAAAAGTGACGATCAGCCCTTCACCGCGCCGGCCGTGAGGCCGCTGACGATGTATTTTTGGCCGAACAGATAGAGAATGAATACCGGAAGCGAAGTCAGCACGAGGTTGGCGAAGATCAGGTTCCACTCCCGGCTGTACTTGCCGTAGAAATTGTAGATCGACAGCGGCATCGTCCAGGTCGAGCTGTCGGTTAGGAAGTACAGCGGAATCGTGATGTCGTTCCACACCGACATGAACACCATGATCGCAACGGTGGCGTTGACCGGGAGGATGAGCGGCGTTACGATCCGGAAGAATACGCCAAGCACGTTGGCGCCTTCCAGGAACGCCACTTCATCGAGCGCTTTTGGGATCGTCTTAATGAACCCGCTGTACAGAAACACGCTAAAGGCGGTGTTCAGCGAAGCGTAGATCAGAATAACGCTGGTGATGCTGCCATAGAAGCCCAGCGCCTGCACGATCCGGATGGTCGTGATCGTCGACATCGGGGCGATCAGGCCCATAAAGAAATACATGTACAGCGTATTGGCGAGTTTCGTCTCGCGCCGCGCCAGAATAAAGGAGGCGGCCGAGGAAGCCACGATGTTGATGATCGAGGAAATGCCGGTAATCAACACGCTGTTCCAGAACGCCCGGGCGAGCCCGCCTTCTTCAAAAACGCGCACGTAGTTGGAGAACATCCACTTTTCGGGCAGTTTAAGCGAGAAGTCCAGCACTTCGGCGCTCGTCTTAAAGGAACCAAAGATCATGATTAACACCGGCAAAAGAATCAGCAATGAAGCCAGCAGCAGAAGGCCTTCGACAATATAGTTACGAATGGCGAGTTTGCGTGTAAATCCCATTATTCGGTGACCTCCCTACGCCGCATGAAGATGAGCAGCGGGATGGCAATGATCGTGACCGCTATGAATAACAGCGTATTGATGGCGGTACCCAGCCCCCAGCTTCCTTCGCCGAAGGACCGCAAGATGATCGTACCGACAACTTGAGAAGCATTGCCCGGCCCTCCGCCTGTCAAGACGAAGACCTCTGAGAAGACCTTCAGACCGCCGATCAGCGTGAGCATGAGGTTAATATTAATCGCTGGCAGCAGGAGCGGCAGCGTGATATTCGTGAACTTTTTCCAGGAGCCGGCCCCGTCGATGGTGGCCGCTTCGTAATAATCCTGGGAAATGGATTGCAGTCCAGCCAAGTAAATCGCCATCTGAAAGCCGGCATGCTGCCAGATCGAGATGACGGCAATGGTCCAAATGACGAGATGCGGATTGGTGAGCCAAGCTTGGCTTAACGCGTGCAGCCCAACCGCATCGAACATCCGGTTGATCGCGCCTTCCGTGCGCAAGATCGGTGTAAACACGATCCCGATGACCAGGATACTCAGGATGGACGGGGAATAAAAAATTGCCCGCAGCAAGTTCCGCGTCTTGAGCCGCATATTGAGTGCCACCGCTAGGGCGATCCCGATCAGGTTTTTCCCGACCACGGTGACGACGGCGAAGATCAGGGTATTTTTGAGTGCGAGGAGCAGCGTTTTATCGGAGAAGATCTTTTGGAAGTTCTCCCATCCGATGAATTTGATCGTCAGGCGATCCAGCCGCCAATCGGTAAAGGAATAATAAAAGCCCGTAAACGCCGGGATGACAAAAAAGATCGTGTAAATGAGTAACGCAGGTAATACGAGATAATAGGAATATAGATTTTTAACCGATGCTTTTGATTTCATGTTCTCCACCCCACTATGGACTGGGGCAGCATAACCCCCGGACGGGACTTATGCTGCCTGCCATTCTTCCGATTTAGAAACCGGGGATTTTTTTATCTGCCATCAGTTGACTAAACTTCTCGTCCCAAGCCTTCAGCACTTCTTCCGGGGTTAATCCGCCGGCGAATTGGTCTTGGAGCAGCCGATAAAGCTCGCTGCGGTCAACCAGCATGTAGGCGTCGGTGGTCAATACGGTTTTCTTCGGCGTGATGTAGTTATCGACGATTTCTTGCTTGTAATCCGGCAATTCTGGCGTAGTGACATCGCTCAGGTTGGACACGTACCCTTTGGAATCGACGATTTTTTGGGCGATTTCTTTCGAGCCTAAGAAGTTCAGGAATTCTTTGGCTTCCGCCAAGTGCTTGGCTTTCTTCGGAATGAACAGCTGACCGCCCAGCGGGCTGGCACCCAGGCTTGCATCTTCCTCGGAAGGGATCGGGAAGACGCCAAGGCGCATGTTCGGATCCTGCTTGAGCACGCCTTCGATCAGCCAGTCGCCCATGAACATCATGGCAACTTCCTTGTTCAGGAATTTACCCACCGCCATATCGTAGCTGTCGCTCAGAACGTCGGCGTTGGTGTAACCTTGCTTATACACCTCGTACTGCTGCTGCAGGAACGTTTGGAATTCTGGGATGTCGGACCATTTTTTCTTATTGCTGTTCAGGTCGTCGAAGAAGGTTGGATCGTTCTTGGCTACGAAGTTCGCAAAAGCGGCAGCCGGCCAAATATTCGCGGCCCAGTTGTCCTTGTACGGCATAAATACTGGAGTAACTCCGCTGGCTTTGATCTTCTCACAGACAGCGAGGAACTCTTCAAAGTTCTTCGGAATGGACAGGCCCAGGTCGTCAAAGATGTCCTTGTTGTACACAACGCCTTGCATCCCTGTATCTTGGCTGACATGGAAGCTGTAAATATGCCCGTAAGCGGAAAGGACGTCTTTGTTCAAAATCCGGCTGGCCCAAGGCTCGTTATCAAGAATCTCAAAGTTGCGCTCTAGATTTAGGTCCGTGGTTGCGCTGGCCAGATTGTATTGAATGATGTCCGGCGTTTCTTCAACGGCCAGCTTCGTTTGCAGGACGGTTGTCGTTTGCTCGGCTGGGATCAGCTGCAAATTAACTTTGATGTTCGTCTGCTTCTCAAATTCGTCGAGGATATCTTGTTGGATAAAGGCGGAGTCCTGCGAGCTCTTAGAGATGGCTAACTCGATGGTGACTTTGTCGCCCTTGGCGGCACCGCTGTTATTGCCGTCTTGTGCTGCGTTGTTGGACTTGGCGCCTCCGGATCCGCAGGCTGCGAGCGATAGCGCCAGCAAACCCGCGATGACTGCGATGGTTGTTCTTTTCAGTGCGTAATTCAAGGCAAATCCCCCTCTGTTTGATATGTCTTTGAATGCGCTTGCAACTTGATTATAGATTTCTGGGAGTCTAAGGTACATGTCTGAGGGTGACTGATGAGGTGTAAAATTGTGAACTTGTAACCGTTGTCATGACGTGAAGCGAAGTGGTACAGTTAAACCATCCTAATGCAACCTGGCCATAGCCAAAGGAGGCCCAAGCCAACGTCATGAAACCTTTCTTCCTCCGCAGAAGTCAGCTTAGCCTGCAAAATAAAGTCTTTTTAACTTTTGTGGCTTTGCTTCTGTTTATACTTGGTTGCTTTATCGTCTACGTGAATCTGGTCGTCATCAAACCGCTGAAGGAGAAAACGGTGGAGGCCAAGCTGGCGGCGGCGACCAAGGTGAGCCAGCAGCTCGACGACTATGTGGACAGCCAAAACCAACTGTCACAGCGGATCCTATCCAGCAAGGACCTCTTCTCGATCCTGGAGAGAGGTTATCAAACCGACGTCAATCTCGAACGGCTGAATCAAAGCCGCAGGCTGAAGGATCTGATGTTTCAGGCCATCGGCCCCAGAATGAGTATCAAGGATATGGTGATTTACGACAAGGCCGGCCGCAAGATCGTGTCCTATATTGAGTTACAAGGGGACGCGGCCTCTTTCGAGAGCTATCTGAAGAAGAGCCTCATCGACGGAAGCTGGAGCGGCAGCGGATATATCCTGGAACGGCAGGGAGAGGCCGTTTCGTTTATTCGTTCAATTAATAATCAGAACGGCACCGTATTCGGATATCTGAGCATCCTGTTGGACAATGCGTTCTTGCAAAGAATTTCGCAAGGCGTGGGCAGCGGCCAGGTGTACATTTTGGACCGGAATGGTGAGCCGGTGGTCGGTTCCATCCCCGACGAGGAGCTTGCCGAGCTGACCGCACGAAATCCAGTTGACGGCGTGTATGTGGACGATCACGGGAACTATGTAGCTTACGCCCGGTCGGAAAGCACCGGGTGGACAACCTATCTGGTGACACCCAAGCAGGATGTGCTGGGGCCCGTCAACTCGGTGAAATACTTGTCCATTCTGCTGATTACGTCGTTGATGCTGTTGTCTTTCGTATATATTTATTTTTCTACGCGAAATCTGCTGTTGCCGATCCGGAAGCTGCGCAGCCAGATTTGGCGGATCAGCTATAGCAATATGAATCTCAAATGGGACAACCCTACGCAAAATAACGATTTAA